>DPPH01000105.1 GCA_003539375.1 Clostridiales bacterium | reverse complement strand
AGAAAACTTTTAGAAAAAGTAAGTACCACGGCTGTAATTAATAAAAATTATGAATTTGAAGAACTTGAAGTAAAGACTGGACTGGGTAACGGTTCAAAAATTAAAAATGCTGTAAATAAGGATACCAAGTACGTTTTTATAGATGGAGCACTTACCAGTACCCTTCTAAAAAATTTGGTGGATAAAGACGGTATAGAATACACCATCATATTAAGAGACGGTACAAAGATATTTACAGACCCCTATACGTGGAACAACTTGAAAAGACAGGGTATGAAGATAAAGGTTCTTAAAAAAATTAAAATAGCAGCTGTAACTGTAAATCCAGTATCGCCCTACGGGTATGTACTTAGAAGTGAAGATATGATAAAAGGAATCAAGAGAAATACAAAAGTTAGAGTATTTGATGTGGAAATGGGGGGAGAAAATTATGATAATGAGTAAAAACACTATAAAAAATTTAGACTTTCAATACATATTAAATATGATAGAACCTTACTCTCCCTACGGGATAAAAAAGAAGAAAAAAATAAGAACTTTTCTTCCTGGGGAAGAAGAACTCCTTCAAGAAGAACTTAACAAGGTAGAATTTTTCTTAAGGCATAAAAAAAGAGATGAAATGAAAAACGTCCTTGTACATTTTAAAGAAATTGGAGAATCTATCGAAAAGGCGAAAAAAGGATATGTACTTTTGACAGTTGAGCTTTTTGAGATTAAATATTTTTTGATCCAGGTAAACAAACTTATAGAAACAATAAAAGCAGATTTAGAGCCTGAAAAGATTAAATTTAATCTAGAAGATATCCAATTAAAAAGACTTCCAGAATTGGAAAAATCTCTAGACCCAAAAGAAGACAAGTTAAATACCTTCTACATCTACGATGAATACTCAAAAAAGCTTATTAATCTAAGAAACAGGAAGCGTAAGCTCAAAAGAGAAATGAAGGAAGAAAAGGAAGTCATAAAAGACCATATAAAAAAAGAATACGATATAAATCTTAATTTAAAAGATGAGGTCGTAGTAAGTAAGGCGGAGAAGGATTTAATAGAAAAAATAGAAACCGGCGACTATCTTACATTTTCTTCAGAAAACTACCTCAATCACATATATGCTTTAAGAAAAACAGAAAAAATACTCCAACTAGAAAACAAATACGATGAACTTAAAACTTTAGAAGATAAAGAAGAAAAAAGAATAAGAAAAAATTTATCAAAACTAGTTTCAGAAAGCTACGATAGCTTTAAATGGAACATTGATACAATAGGAAATATAGATCTGGTTCTGGCAAAATCAGAAGAAGCTAAACAAACAGAATCTACCAAACCGGTGGTTGTAAAAGATAACTACTTGAAAATTAAAAATGGTAGACATTTAAAGACTGAAAAATTCCTAAATGAAAGAGGAAATGAATACACACCGATAACCATCGACTTAGCTCCAGGAACTACATGTATAACTGGAGCAAATATGGGAGGAAAAACGGTAACCCTCAAAATGGTTGGTCAAGTTATGGCAGCTTTATCCTACGGACTGTACGTACCCTGTGAAAAATTAGAAGCGGGTCTTAGAAACTTTATATACATTTCAACGGGAGATGAACAATCTGTGGAAAGAGGATTGAGCACCTTTGGTGCAGAAATATCAAGTTTGACTGAAGTACTGGAAAAAGATGAAGGAAAAGGCTTGATTCTAATTGATGAGCTGGCTGGGGGAACAAACCCTAAAGAAGGATATGCTATAACTAAAACTATAATAGAATACCTAAATGAAAAGGATTCTATATCTATTATTACAACCCACTTTGATAAGGCAGCAGAAGGTGAAAATATATTAAAGCTTCAAGTTTCCGGTTTATCTCATATAGATGAAAACCAGCTTAAAGATGAGCTAAAATTAAATCCAAAAAAAGGACAGGAAATTATAGCTAAATATATGGACTACACCCTAAAAAAAGTGGAAGGTGATGAAGTACCAAAAGATGCAATAAGAATTGCACAACTTATGGGACTTCAGGAAAGTATAATAAATAAGGCAAAAGAAATTATAGACGAAAGTAATTAAAGGAAAGGAGTGGAATAATTGAAGAGTAAACTAAATTTAGACCCACAAAAAATAGAAAATTCAAGAAATTCAGCAAGAAAAATAGCTGAAGAAACTCAAAAATTTATTGAAAAGCACACCACCGTATCAGTGGAAAGAACAGTTGTTAGGTTACTAGGAGTAGATGGAGTAAATGAAATTGATGAACCCCTACCAAACGTACTAGTAGACAATATAAAAGACGGAGGTGGATTGCAGCAGGGAGCAGCCTTTTGGGTTGGTAATGCAATGGTTCAAAAAAACCTTACTCCTCAGGAAATAGCAGAAGAAATAAACAAAGGTGAACTAGACATTACAAAAGTTCCTATTGCCGACATCAACGACATAAAAGAAGCGGTAAATGGGATTGCTAAAAAAACAGTAGATACAATTAAACAAACAAGAGAAAAAAGAGATGATTATTTAGAAAACTTAGGTGAAGGTAGTAAACCATACCTATATGTAATTGTTGCGACGGGAAATATCTATGAAGATATAGAACAGGCTAAAGCAGCAGCCCATCAGGGAGCAGATATAGTAGCGGTAATAAGAACTACAGCTCAAAGTCTTCTTGACTACGTACCATACGGTGCAACTAGTGAGGGATTTGGAGGAACCTATGCGACCCAGGAAAACTTCAGACTTATGAGAAAAGCTCTTGATGAAGTAGGAGAAGAAGTAGGAAGATACATAAGACTTTGCAACTACTGTTCTGGATTATGTATGCCTGAAATAGCAGCCATGGGAGCATTAGAAAGATTAGATGTAATGCTTAACGATGCTCTTTACGGAATACTATTTAGAGATATAAATATGCAGAGAACTCTAGTTGACCAGTTCTTCTCAAGACTAATCAACGGATATGCTGGAATTATAATCAACACTGGAGAAGATAATTACCTAACTACAGCAGATGCAGTTGAAGAGGCCCATACGGTACTAGCTTCCCAGTTTATAAATGAACAATTTGCTCTTTTAGCAGGACTAAAAGAAGAGCAGATGGGACTTGGACATGCTTTTGAAATGAATCCAAAACTTGAAAATGGATTCTTATTGGAATTGGCTCAAGCTCAAATGGCAAGGGAAATTTTCCCTAATGCTCCACTTAAGTACATGCCTCCAACAAAATTCATGACAGGAGACATATTTAAAGGACATGTACAGGATGCTATGTTTAATTTGATTTCGATTTGGACAAACCAGGCTATACAGTTATTGGGAATGCCTACAGAAGCAATACATACACCTCACCTTCAAGATAGGATGTTATCTATTGAAAATGCTCAGTACATTTTTAATAATGCGAAAAATATTGGAGATGAAATTGAATTCAAACAAGACGGTATGATTCAAAAAAGAGCTCAGCAGGTACTAGATGAAGCTGAAAAAATGCTTAAAGATATAGAAAGAGAAGGTATTTTCAAAACTATAGAGCAGGGTAAATTCGGTGGAGTAAAAAGACCTTTTACTGGAGGTAAAGGATTGGAAGGCGTATTTGAAAAAGATGCTGCATACTACAATCCATTTATCGAAATGATGCTTGGAGGTGAAAAATAATGGTTGATAAAAGAGTAGATCTTACTAAAGTTAAACCTTACGGAGACACCTTAAACGATGGTAAAGTACAACTTAGTTTTTCTCTTCCAGTACCTTACGGTGATGAAGCTAACGAAGCGGCAAAACAGCTTGCGAAGAAAATGGGAATGGAAGAACCTAGCGTTGTTCATTCAAAAGACCTAGGATTAGGATATACATTCTTTGTAATGTACGGAAGCTGTACCCATACAGTAAATTACGATGCCATAGAAGTTCCAAAGGTAGAAATGGAATTCATGGATAAATATGGAGTTGAAGACTATATAAAGGAGAATATTAAAAGAGATATAGTGATTTTAGGAGCCTGTACTGGTTCTGATGCTCATACTGTAGGTATAGATGCCATTATGAATATGAAGGGCTTCGATGGACACTACGGTTTAGAAAGATATAAGGGTATAGAAGCTATAAATTTAGGAAGTCAGGTACTAAATGAAGAACTAGTAGCAAAAGCTGTTGAAACAAATGCTGATGCTATACTGGTATCTCAGGTAGTTACTCAAAAAGACGTTCACATACCTAACCTTACAGAATTAGTGGAACTTCTCGAAGCAGAAGGAATAAGAGATAAAATCGTTCTTGTTTGTGGTGGACCAAGACTAGGTCACGAACTAGCTCAAGAACTAGGATACGATGCAGGATTTGGACCGGGAACTTATGCAAACCACGTTGCGTCTTTCATAGTAAAGCAGATAGTTGACAGAGACCTTGTATAAATTTAAATATATATCATTACACACGACCGACTCGAAAGAGTCGGTTTTTGCTTTCCTAGTTAGGCACATGATTATATTATGTTATTAATTCAGTTGCCAGTACTCAGGATTTAGAAGTAACTAGAAACGCTAAAAGCTACTCGATAAATTCGTTTTGCTAACAAAACAGTATCTCGTAAAAAGCTTTTTCGCTTATTCAGTACTTCTTATAAATCCTTCCTAAGGCGCCTTCATTTAATAACTCTATATATCCACGTTCTAAAACGATATTAACTAACAGTAAGCATTTAGATTAATTAAGACTACATTACTAAACTATTGTTAAACCATTGTTCAACTATTGATAATCTATTGCTTAACTATCGTTTTCTATTGAAAACTTAATCCCACCCATATATAATAGTACTACTATCAAAAAAAGGAGAAAAAATGAAAATAGCAAAAAAAGTATTTATTTATATAATAGGGTTATTTTTTATGGCAACAGGAGTAACCCTATCAATAAAATCTCAACTGGGGATTTCCCCTTTGAATTCAGTACCCTACGTTGTGAGCGTTATTACTGGAATAGATCAAGGCCATTTGATAATAGTATATTTTTCTATATTTGTACTAGGACAGTTTTTAATACTGAGAAAGGACTTCAAACCTTTTTATGTAATACAGGTAGGATTTTTAACCTTATTTGGATATTTTGTAACTTTCACAAAGTTTATACTTTTCTTTCAACCACCGGACAACTACATTCTACAACTTGCCCTGCTTATCCTTAGTATTGTATCCCTTGCCCTAGGATTAGTTTTATATTTGAGAGCTGATATAATGCCTATGCCGGCAGAAGGATTTGTTATTGCCCTTCAAAAAATAATTGATAAAGAGTTTTATAAGATCAAATACATAATGGATACTCTATTAGTAGTGTTGTCTACTGTCCTTTCCTTTGCATTTTTAGGTGAATTAGACGGAGTAAGAGAAGGTACAGTACTAGCCGCTCTACTTATTGGTAGAACTATGGGTATCATAGAGAAAGTTTTTACCAAGCAGATTAAAGCATTGATAAATTTTATGGAGAAATAAAAAAAATCCCGGCCACGTGACCGGGATATAGGAGTTATTAAAAATTTTAGGGGTTAATTAAAATTTTAATATTAAGAGGTTAATCATGAATTTTAGGGTTATTTATATTTAACTATATGGTTAATATAGTAAATAACTTAAACTAGTGAATCAATTTTGTCAGTATCAAAACCAACAACTTCTGTACCGTCTATTAATGTTACAGGAACACCCATATGTCCCATGTCCATTAGTTCTTGTCTTGCCGACATATCTGTAGAAATATTTTTCTCTTCATAAGAAACACCCTTCTTATCTAAATATTCCTTAGTCATTGTACAGTATGGACAAGTGCTGCTAGTATATATAACTACGTTGCTCATTTGTTACCTCCTTGAATTTCTTAACTTGAATACATTATACCCTACGGGGGTATAGTAGTCAAGGGTTTTTTTGAATTTTTTTTATTTATTTTTAATTTTTTTATAAATAACCCTTAGAATACTCTAAATACTATACTTTTTATATACCCATATATTTAGAATTAATAAATAAATTTTTGAAAATAAAGAATTTTTTAAAAATACAGAAGAATATTTTTCCATTACAAGTAAATTTATCTATGATATAATTAAAATGTATGAAAATACCTATAAAGGAGATCTTTTCTATGAAACACGCCCATTTAAAAGCATTTACCTATGAAGGTAAAGGAGGAAATTCAGCAGGAGTTGTACTTGTTGAAGACAGGCTTACCGATGAACAGATGCAGGAAAAAGCTGCAGAGGTAGGATTTAGTGAAACTGCTTTTGTAAAAAAAATTAGCGAAGATAAATTTTCTCTCAGATTTTTCACACCAAAATGTGAAGTAGATTTATGCGGTCATGCAACTATAGCATCCTTTTATTATTTAGGTCTTAAAAATATTATAAAGCCCTTTGAAGGAAAGTGGACAGGACTTCAAACCACAAAGGCAGGAAACCTAAATGTAGAAGTTAGTTATGAAAATAAAGTTGTAGAATCTGTATGTATGCAGCAGGGCCAACCGGAAGAATTTGGCGAAGTATTAGACTTTGAAAGTATTGGAGAATCACTTAATGTTTCTCCGGAGGATTTAAGATTGAAAGATTATAAAATTAATCCTCGAATAATATCTACGGGACTCAAAGATATACTTATACCTATAAAATCTAGAGAGATACTCAATAGTATAAAGCCGGATTTTGAAAAAATAACTCATGTATCCTTACTTAACCAGTCCTTAGGCTACCATCTATATACCATAGAAGATGGCAAAGTTTATACGAGGAACTTTGCTCCCCAAGTTGGTATAAATGAAGAGTGTGCTACTGGAACATCAAATGGAGCTTTAATATATCTTTTATCTAAAGAAGGAATTACAGACGAATGCGACATCATACAAGGTGAAGCTATGGGCGAAACTAGTATGATATATACAAAAGCCATACACTTAATGAATAAATACATAATAAAAGTTGGAGGAAAGGCGACGTTAATAGATGATTGGGAGTAATGTATTTACGCTTTTGACTGAACTTCTTGGGGATTTTGGTATAGTTCTTATAATTATTATACTTTTGTCCAACCAGGAAGTATTCAAGCAAATGCTTTTAAAACAAGAAATCAAGTTAAAAGAAAAAATTATACTATCCTTAATATTTGGTGGATTAGGTATTTTGGCTACCTATACAGCTGTTGACTATAGGGGAGCATTGGCTAATACTAGAGAAGCTGCTGTCATAATAGGAGGCTTGCTGGGAGGTTTTCATGTAGGGATTTTCTCAGGATTAATAGCTGGAATTCACAGAATCATACTAGATCCTACAGGAGTAACATCTTTACCCTGTGGTATTGCAACCATTATAGGGGGTATTGTAGCAGGATACCTATACAAAATATCCGAGCCGGAAAACAGGTGGAAGTACGGATGTATGGCTGGGATACTTATAGTGTCTTTTAACATGCTGTTAGTACTTATAATGTCAAAACCTTTCGATTTAGCATTAGATATAGTTAAAACCATAATATTTCCAATGCAGATCATTAATACAGTAGGAATTGTAATTATTCTAAAAATTACTCAAAATATGTATGAAGAAAGGGAGATAAATGCTGCAAAGCAGGCTGAACTTGCATTAGGAATAGCAGATAAAACCCTGCCTTACTTTTTAAATCCATCGGAAAAATCCTTTGAAGAAATTTGTGAAATCATTAGGCAGTACGTTAAGTCTGATGAAGTAATACTAACGGATAGGAGCAATATAATATCAACTACGGGAAGTTTTAAAAAGGAAGAAGAAAAAACCTTAGAGATACTTATTAGAGAGAAATTCAATAATATAGTAAAGGATGAGATATACTATTTTGACTATTTACCTGATGTATGCTGCAAAACTTTAGTATCCGCACCCCTAATGGAAAAAAATGAAATTATTGGACTCATAATTTTAGGATATAAGAAGAAGGAAAAATTAACTTATACTGAGACAGTTCTTTTACAAAGATTGTCAAAATTGATATCAACCCAGCTGGAGTTAGTTAAAATTGAGCAACTTAAAAGAACTGCATCAAGGTCTGAAATCAGAGCTTTACAGTCTCAAATTAACCCCCATTTTTTATTTAATGCCTTAAATACTATAGTTTCCTTTGTAAGAACGGACTCGGATAAAGCCAGAGATCTTATAATAAGTTTAAGTGATTTTTTTAGATATAACTTAGAAAGTTCCTTTAATTTAATTACTTTAAAAGAAGAAATAGGTCATGTTAAGTCCTACTTCAATTTAGAGCAGGCTAGATTTGGAAGCAAAATAGATATAGAATACCATATTAAAGGAAACCAAGATATTCTAATGCCTATGCTGATAATACAGCCTCTTATTGAAAATTCTGTAAAGCACGGAACAAAAAACAAAAAAAGAAGAGAAGTAAATATTAAAATCACTACTGAAGACATTGATTCTGTAAATACTAAAGTTACAGTTGAAGACGATGGAATTGGAATTAACCAGGATATAATTGAAAAGATTAAAAACAATAGAATGAAAGAAAAACATGTAGGACTTATTAACGTTCATAGGAGACTCCTTAACATTTATGGAGAAGGATTAACTATTGAAAGATTAGAAAAAGGAACACGGATTTCCTTTGTTATAAACCATAATAAGAACTTAGCATTTATAGAAGCAGGTGAAAGATATGAATTGCTTAATAATTGACGACGAACAACCTTCAAGACAGGAACTTAGGTTTTTTATTGAAAACCATAGTGACATAGAAATAGAAGATGAATTTGAAGATTCAATAGAAGCATTGAATTTTTTTAAAAAAGAACAGGAAGTAGATGTTATTTTTTTAGATATTAACATGCCAAATTTGGATGGTATGTCTATGGCAAATATTTTATGTAATTTCAAGAAAAAGCCCCTAATCGTATTTGTAACAGCCTACAAAGAATATGCCCATGATGCTTTTAAAGTAGAAGCTTTTGATTATCTTCTAAAACCCTACTCTGAAGAAAGAATTATAAATCTGCTGAAAAAATTAGAAGATAAAAATAGAAGTATTATTTCTCAGAACCAGGACAGCAAAATTACTCTCAGTGATGGAGAAAAGATAATAGTTTTAAAAAAAGATGAAATTATATGTGTAAAAGCTCAGGAAAGAAAAACGGAAGTGTTTTTCAACAAAGAAAGCTTTGTATCTAACAAAAAGATATCAGATATGGAAAAGGAACTGTGTGAAAATTATTTTTTCAGAACCCATAGGTCTTACATTATAAATCTAGATAAGGTAAAGGAAATAGACTTTTATTTTAACAATACTTATCTACTGATTCTAGAAAATATGGAAGAAAAAGTGCCGGTAAGTAGGTCCTATATAAAAGAATTTAGAGAAGCAATGAATTTATAAAAATAATCTCGAATATATATGAGATTATTTTTTTGTTGTACTTGTTACAAAATCGTTGCATTTAATGTAAGATTATATGCATTTAATGTAAAATCAAACAATAAATGAGGGAAATATGATAAAAATATAATAGGTAGGTGTTTATATGGATAAAGAAAAATATTATGAAAAAATGCTTGATAAGCTTAAATATAATTTTGATATAAATAGAAATGAAAGAATTGGGAAATGGCAGTTTGATATTGCAGCTAAATCTCATATTAGAAATGAAAAATATATAGGATTTAAAAGTGCCGTAATATATGCATTTGAAAATGATGAATATGTTTATGGAAAACATTACCACAAATTATCTAAAGAAGATGTGGTGGGATTTATAGAATTATTAAAATCAACTATAGGAAATAC
>DPPH01000051.1 GCA_003539375.1 Clostridiales bacterium | reverse complement strand
TAGCAAAGGATTTAAGATATATAAGTTATGAAGTGTATATGGATATTTTAGAGTTAACAAATGAAGTTGGGAAGATGTTAAATGGTCTTATTAATAAAATGGTTTAATTTTTTCCTAACCAACTAATGACTAATTACTAACCAACTTTCACCGAGGTGAAACAATGTGGCAAGAAAGTAAAGAACTCAAATGGCATGCAATCTACGTAACTGTAGGCCAAGAAGAAAAAGCAAAAAAAGCATTAAAAGAAGTATTTAAAGATGATTTAAAAGTTTTAGTTCCTAAGAGAGAGCTAAAAGAAAGAAAATCAGGAAAATACAGAATAGTACATAAAAAACTTTTTCCCGGTTATATTATAATAAAAGGAAAACTAACAAAAGAAGCTTACTATAAGATAAAGAAAATTCCAATGCTGCTAAATCTTCTGACAGGACAGGAAGGACCCTTGGAAATACAAAAAAGAGAATTAGCAGTTTTAAATATTTTAATAAGAGATGAAGAAATAAAAATATCCAAGGCTTATAAAGAAAATGACCAGATAAAAATAGTTGAAGGACCTTTACTTGGAATGGAAGGCCGTATAGAAAGTATTGATGCAAGAAAAGGAAGAGCTAAAGTAAGTATTGATTTTCTTGGAACTAATAAAGTGGTACAATTAGGAATAGATGTAGTAGAAAAAATCTGATACAGAAAATGGGTGTTTCGGCCCCGTAGGAAGTAGAAGAGGACATAGTAAAAACTCTTCGCATGATGTATAATTATGTGTTGTAGCGAAGCTGTGTCTTTAACTATAGCTTAACGATGGTTAAACCATGGATAAACAATAGCTTAGCAATAGTTTAGGAGCGTCATCCCGAAATTAGCAGTATAAGATTACTATTGAGGGATCTTAAGAAGAATATGGAACGTCATATTGAGCTTGACGAAATATCTTAAACTTGCTTATGAAGAATCTAGTTTGTCATTTTAATGAATGTGAGAAATCTTACTTGAAAACAAATACGCAAATATCAAAAAACAGAAAACTAAATAAAGGATTTACATTAATTGAATTAGTAGTAATTATAGCTATTATTTCAATACTTTCTGCTATTGCTGTACCTAGGTTTATTCATTATACAGCATTTGCAAAAGAGACAGTATGCAAAACAAATTGTGGCCAGGCAGAAAGAATGTATGAAGCATTTCTAATAGAAGAAGATATAGAAAATACAGATATTATATTTGATCAGTTTATGTTAGAGAACTATTCAGATATATGTCCAAAAGATGGTGTTATTTATTACTTAGATGGCAAAATAAACTGTAAAATTCATGAGGGTATATCTGAAAATACAGATGATCTTGACGAACCAGAAGATTCTGATCCACCAGGAGAAGAAGTTCCTTGGCTTTGATTGGATGATTAAAGCGACGTGAGTATGGTGAGTAATTGAAACTACAAGATGCAGCACAAGAATTGTAAAAATTGAGTTCATTATACAACATATAGAACCGAGCAACTACTCGAAAATTTCGATGAGTTGATGTCGTTGAACTAAGTGATTTAATATATACTGAAAGCTAACGGAAGGGGTGAAGTATGAACTCAGAAATTATCATGTATCAGACAGAAGATGGATTGACGAAAATTGAAACAACTTTTGATGGTGATACCGTATGGCTTTCAATAGATCAAATGGCAGATTTGTTCCAACGAGATAGAAGTGTCATTGGTAAGCATATAAGAAACATTTTTAAAGAAGGCGAATTAGATAAAGAGTCAGTATGGGCAAAATTTGCCTATACTGCTTCAGACGGTAAAGAATATCAAGTGGACCATTACAACCTTGATGTAATTATCTCCGTTGGATACCGAGTGAAGTCATTACGTGGCACGCAATTTCGTATTTGGGCAAATAAGATCTTAAAAGAGTATCTTAAAAAAGGATTTGCTATGAATGATGACCTTCTTAAGAATGCAGGAGGAGGCAATTATTTTCAAGAACTACTTGAATGTATAAGAGATATTCGATCAAGTGAGAAAGTTTTTTACAGGCAAATACTTGATATCTATGCAACAAGCATAGACTATGATCCAAGAGCGCCAGAATCCATAAAGTTTTTCAAGATAGTACAGAACAAGATGCACTTTGCAGCCCATGGTCACACAGCCGCAGAAATTGTCTATTTACGAGCTGATGCAGATAAAGACTTTACGGGAATGACATCTTTTGATGGAAAAAGTTTAAGGAAAGTTGATGCATCTATTGCAAAGAATTATTTAAATGAAGATGAAATTAAGATTTTAAATAGACTAGTCACCGCATATTTAGAATTTGCTGAACTCCAAGCAATCAGACAAAGGCCAATGTATATGAAGGATTGGATAGGGAAGTTAGATAACTTTATAAGAATGAGCGGAAGCGAGTTGCTGGATAACGCAGGAAAAATTAGTCATGAAAAAGCTAAAATAAAAGCTGAATTAGAGTATGAGAGGTACAAAGAAAGAAGCAAAGATCAATTAACAAAAGTAGAAAGAGATTTTATAAAGCACATAAAAAATACGCAGAAGAAACTTGAAAAGAAGAAAGGTAAAAATGGTGGAATATAAAAAACATCTACCACCGATGAAAAAAAGTAATATCAAGGGTTTGATAGAAAAGTGGTCTTAGTGGTCGATAAAAACGTAAACTTTTTGATTGGATGTATATAACGACGTGAGTATGGTGAAAGGA
>DPPH01000270.1:4527-8732 GCA_003539375.1 Clostridiales bacterium | reverse complement strand
TGAAATACAACTCCTCTATGCCAGTCGGGTCCAACTATTGGCTTGTCATCCATCAGACAAGTTCCTTCAGTCGGTTCTATGTAGCCTGCTACAGCTTTTAAGAGGGTACTTTTACCACAACCTGAAGGACCTAATATGCATAGAAATTCTCCCCTTCTAATTTCAAGGTTTATATCTTCAATTGCAAGGATTGAATCTTCTCCTTTTCCATATGAAATTTTTAGATTTTTTATATCTATTAAGACTTCACTTTTACTTCCTGTCATAGATTAAATCCTTTCATAGTTGATTAATAAACTATTAATCTCTTTCTAAATACATTTCTATATATTTTGGATTTACAAATTCGTTAAATTTTTCTTGTGATGGTGAAGTATCTATAGAATTTTGTTCAACAAGAAAGTCACCAGTATCTTTCATAATTTCTGCAAATTTCCCTGGGTTTTCGCTAGTACCAAAATATGCATCTCCCAATAAATCTTCTGCTGTTACCCATAAGGAACCCTGCATTTGTTTGAGAGCCTCTTCTTTTGGTATTTGTAATTCTTCAGCTACTATTTCTGCAGCAGCATCAGGATCATTCCTGTATATATCACCAGCTTCTGAAAGCATCTGTATAAAATCTACTACTAAATCAGGATATTGACTGGAGAATCCTTTTCTAACTATATCAACATTAGCTGTAATATATCCTTTTTCTGCCATTTCTGCACTAGATATTAATACTTTACCAGTTTTTAATATTTCCCCAAGAGAAGGTTGCCATGTGTATGCTGCATCGATATCTCCTCTTTCCCAAGCCGCAACTATTTCCGTTGTCTTCATATCTAAAAGTTGTACCTCATCCTGTAAACCTTCTTCTTCTAGTAAGTTTAATAAGACGTAGTGACAGGTTGATGCAAATGGTGTGGCTATTTTTTTCCCGGCTAGATCTTGTACGCTTTCTATTCCTGAGCCATTCTTAACTGCTAAACCTTCTATTTCTCCTAAAACTTCATGTATCCAAATCATCTCAGCATCTAACTCTCTAGCTAGAGCAACTACTGCATTTACATTTCCCATAGTTGCGAAATCAATGCCTCCTGATGCTATAGCTTGGTTTGCTTCAACTCCTGAATCAAAAACTGTAGTGTTTACTTTAATCCCTTTACTCTCGAAATATTCCTGAAACATTCCTTCAGCTAAGGCTATAGTTTCATCATTGGGTACTCTTAATATACCGAAATTTATTTCTTCAGGTAGATTTCCTTCTTCACTACCCTCAGAACATGCCGCGAGAGATAAAACTAATGATAATGATAAAATTACTAATATAAGTTTTTTGAATTTGTTTTTCATAACAACCTCCATTTATACATATCCTTTCCAGAATACTATTCTTTTTTCTAAATATCTAAGTCCAAAATCTATTATTATACCTGTAACACCCATTATTAAAATCCCTACAAAAATAACATCACTTTTTAAGTAATTTGAAGCATCTATTACCATCCATCCGATTCCCGAAGTAGCTGCTACCATCTCTGCTGATACCAGCGTTGTATAAGCTACTCCCATAGCAGTCCTTATTCCTGTAAATATCTCTGGTAAACATGCAGGTAAAACTATTTTAAAAAATACCTTTTTCCTATCTGCGCCTAGAGATTTGGCACTTAAAATATAATCCTCATTAATTTTTGTAACTGCAGAAACGCAGGCAATATATATGGGTGCAAATCCAGCTAAGAACAATAATATGATTTTTGATGTATCGTCTATACCAAACCATAATATTAATAAAGTGTAGTATGCTAAAGGTGGCAGTGGTCTATAGAATTCTACTATTGAATCCACTATTGATTTCACTTTATTTGAATAACCACTTAGAAGCCCTAATGGGATGGACGTCAATATAGCTATACCCATAGCTCCAAATAATCTCCTAAAGCTTGCGCCAAGATGCATAAACAGAGAATTTTTATTATATCCGTTTTCAAGAATTTCTAAAAAAGTAGTCCATACCTTATAGGGTGATGGTACAAGGGTAGATGAAAAAATACCCATTCTTGTTACTATATACCAAGCTCCCAGTATTATAACCCAGGTGCCTAGGGTTAGTCTTTTATCTATTTTATTGTTCTTAAGTTCCATTCCAGAAACTTCATCCCTATTATTTTCTTTTTTCTTTTTTACAGCACTTTTTTTAAAAACCATAAGTGCCCCCTTTGTTATCTATTAGTAAGAAACTTTTATAACTAATTATATACAAACTACATTCACTGTGCAACAATATACTTATTTACTATAAACTTGGCCATCAAGAATTACTTGATGGCCAAGTTATTTAAATTTTAATATTTTATTATCTATTAGCAGAAATTATATTCTGTTACAATCTTATCTCTTCCTGATACTTGATCTTGGAAGTATTCGTAGCTGCATATACCTAAATATGATCCCGAAATATTCCAAATATTATCATAGCCTAAATTTCCTAAAGCTCTCACTGCATTATAACTTCTTTGAGCTGATCTACAGTGCATATATACTGGCTTATCTTTTGGTATCTCGTCTAATCTATCTCTTAATTCGCTTAGTGGAATATTAACTGCATTTACTAAATGTCCTTCTTCAAATTCATCTTTTTCTCTTACATCTACTATAAATGCATTTTTTTCTACTAGGTCTCTTACCTCAGATACTCTTACCTGCTTGAATTCACCGTATAAAAGATTTAATGCTACTAGTGCAGTGTGGTTAACTACATCCTTTGCTGTACCAAATGGAGGTGCATAAGTTAATTCTAATTCTTTAAGGTCTTCTAAAGTACCACCCATAGTTACCATTGTAGCAATAACGTCAACTCTCTTGTCTACATTTCCTTTACCTATAGCTTGAGCCCCTAATATCTTACCTGTTGGGTATTCATAAACCAGTTTAAAGTGCATTGGATTTGCTCCAGGCATTAAACCAACTTTATCACCAGGTATTGTGTATGCTACGTCATAAGAAATCCCTGCAGCTTTTGCCTGTTTTTCATTAAGACCAGTTGATGCTCCACCTAATTCAAATACCTTTACAACTGATGAGCCAATTACTCCGTTGTTATTGTGAGGTCTACCATACATATGGTCTGCTGCTGCTCTAGCTTGTCTCTGAGCCGGTCCTGCTAATGCTAATCTACAAGGTTTGCTTGTAATCTTATTATATACTTCAATAGCGTCTCCAACAGCATAAATATCAGGGTCATTTGTTAAGTAATTATGGTCAACTTTAATTCCTCTAGTTTCTCCTATTTCTAATCCAGCTTCTACTGCTAGAGTAGTTTCAGGTGCTACACCAATAGCCATTACTACTATTTCTGCGTCTAACTTCTTACCTGATTGAAGTACTACGTGATCTTCTGCTATTTTACTTACTCCATCACTTAAAATTAAGTTAATACCGTTATCATGCATTTCTTTGTGTAAGATTTGAGCCATATCGTAATCGAAAGGTGCCATTATTTGATCCATAGCTTCTACAAGAGTTACGTTTTTACCGTCCATTTTAAAGTTTTCTGCAACTTCAACTCCTATGAATCCTCCACCTACTACAACTACATCTTTAACCTTATTTTCATCTGCATAACCTTTTAATTTTCTTATATCTACTACATTTCTTACAGAAAATACATTATCATTAGTTATTCCTTCAATACTTCTAGGCATAATCGGACTTGCCCCAGGAGATAGTACCAACTTATCGTAAGATTCTTCATATACTTCCCCAGTTTCTAAGTTCTTAACTACAACTTTCTTTTCTTCTCTCTTAATTTCCGTTACTTCATTTAAAACTCTTGCTTCAATGTTATACTGACTGTCAAATTTTTCAGGACACATTAATACTAAATCGTCACACTTTTCTACTTCACCACTTAAGTGATAAGGTAAACAACAGTTAGAAAAAGATACATTCGGTCCTCTTTCAAACATGATAACTTCTGCTGATTCATCTAATCTTCTTACTCTAGCAGCAACTGATGCTCCACCTGCTACTCCACCAACGATCAATACTTTTTTACTCATTAAATTATCCTCCTATTTATTTAATTATTTATTTAATCTTATTATTAACTATTTAACCTTTTACAACTTTTTTAAATTTGCTGCCTAATACTCCTCCTGCTACCATTGCAATCAAGAATAGCCATCCTGAAAGTGAGAAGTTTGCTATAGGTGTATATA
>DPPH01000270.1:0-4156 GCA_003539375.1 Clostridiales bacterium | reverse complement strand
GCTGTTAAGAAATAAATTGCTGTTCCAAGTACTATACCAAAATTTTGTACTGAAATAGGATGTTGGAAAAATGGCATTTCAAAAGTTGATGCTGACATTTTCGTATATTCTGCTAGTGCTTCTGAAGAAATACCGAAGGCCATAAGTATTTTACCAAACCAGATTCCATAAGGAGTAGATGCTCCCCATCCTGAACCTGTAACTCCCATAAGCACTAAGAAAAGTAAACTTATAACAACCAATCCCTGTTTCATAGTCCATGGATTTGCAAATAAGTAATCGTAAGTTTCTCTACTAAAAGGCTTAAAGTTTTTAGAATCAAATGCTTTAACAGAATCTTGCTTTTGTTCTGTTGGTACTCCTGTGTATGTATTGCAGTCTTTACATTTTTTCTCATATAAATAAGAAATACCTACAACTATTAAACAGAATATTCCTAATAATACTAAAGCTCCTAAATATCCTTCTAACCCATCAAATTTAAACCAGTCCGGTAGAAATACACCCTTTTGAAATTGCTCACCTATAGGTGATGTTATCCAAGAGTCGTTAACCCAACTAGCTGTTTGTTGTACAGGGAATCCTAAAAAGACACCCATCATGAAGAATATTAAGGTAATAAAAGCTCTTGGAAAGCCAGCCATTAAATCCGTCAATACTCCTGAAGCACAGCATACTGAGAAAGTCATTCCGAAGCCAAAGAATATTCCTCCTACTATTACTCCTAAATTTATAGGTCTAATCCAAAGACCAAAAGTAGTAGGATCCTTTCCAAATAATAATCCAGCTGTTAAAACTGACGATATAAAAAACATAAACATTAAGTTTCTCATTAATTTTGTTGAGCCTGTATTTATAGCTCTGTTAACGCTTCCAGCAAATCCTGCAAAAGATCTTGTAAGAGCATATCCTAATCCCACACCCATAACAAGTCTGAAAAACAACATCTCACCTTGAAGCTGAGATTTTCCTAATATTAAAACTAAAATGATGATGATAAATCCTAAAACATTTTCCAGTTTCTTCATATTTTATTTCCTCCAAATTGATAATTTTGTGTTAAACTTATATTCATAACTCCTATATTATAAATATTTATATATCTAGGAAAAAGTTTTTATTTTGTCGATTTTTTAACAAAATAACCCCTGTTTTTCCTAACTACAACATGTATTATATAATATAATCCCTGTTTTTGATAATAGTAATCGCTTATAAGGGTATATCTATTTGTTATATATATAACATACTTTTTGTAAAATTAACCATTATTATAAAAAAATCTCGGTTCAATACCGAGATTTTGTCAATTATTTGTTCTTTTCTATTTTATCTATTAAATAGTAAACAACCATACCGAATATAAATCCTGCTGCCATATTTAGAATTAAAGCTCCTATGACTGTAGCAATAATTGTTAATATGTTTTTTTTGCTCCCATCTAAAAGATAAGCTTTATATCCTCTCAGAATCAATTTATAACCAACGAAAAACATCATCGCTCCAATTATACCCGATGGAAAGCTACCAAATATAATAGCTATTGAAGAACCTAAAAAGAGTCCTAATAAAATCTCTAATCCACCTTCTATAATATTGGTCCCCCCAGTTCTAGCACCAAAAGTATACTGTCCAGCTAGTCCTCCTGAACCATGACATAGAGGCATACCTCCAAATAATGGTAAAATTAAGTTCATTACTCCCATATTTGCAGATAGTTGTTTTTCGCTAACATCACTGTCCGGCCAATAATCTTTTATCAGGGCTGCTGTAGCTATTACAGCATTTGTAGCTGTGAGGGGGATTTGAGCAAATCCTGCCAAAACCATTCCTTGCCACATATCTTTTAAAGATACCAATTGAAATTTAGGTAGATTTATACCTTTATATACAACTTCAGATAAACTCCCTTGAAAATACATGAGTAAAATACCACCAAAAACTAAAACAATAGCAGATGGTAGGTACTTGTTATCTTTAAAGAGTATTATAATTAATAAAGCTACTATTCCTAAAACAATATTATCACTCATTAATTTTAATGCTTGGAGAGATAGCATTACTCCAAGTCCAGTTTGTATTCCTTTCACTACTGAAGTAGGAACTATAGCTGCTATTCTATCCATTAGTCCTGATAGAGCCATGATAATCCAAACTATACCGGTCGATATACCGACTGCATGTATTAGAGAAGGTTCCCACTGCTGAGCTATTGCTGTAACTGCTATTACTTTCATAGGTTCTATTGGCATAGGTAACCTATATATTAATCCTGTTGCAATGTTGGCTATTCCAATCATAATCAATAGTCCTGTAGGATCCATACCATTAATTGCTATATATCCTACTGCAAGGGGAAATAAAGTTCCAAAATCTCCCATTGACCCAGCTAGTTCCCTAATGTTGAATTTTATTGGTCTTTTCATACAGCTCTCCTTACAAAAATTTCTATATTTCCTTAACTCTACCTACTATTCCACTTTCCAACATTACTTTTATACCATGAGGATGATGTTTTGAATTTGTAAGAATTCTTTTAACTACTCCATCAGTCAACTTACCTGTTCTCTGATCTTCTTTCTTTACTACTTTCACCTTGTCTCCAATATTTATATTATTTCTTTTTGTTCCCTTCATTATGACCCTCTTCCTTAATTTTTTTTATTAAAATTTCTTTAATTTTATTTTTCTCTATTTTTTTTATTGTAAATTCAACGTTTTCATGTTTTATTGTTTCTTTTAATCCTTGGATAGGCATTCTTTGAAGTTTATGGATTATAAATCCACTTAATGTATCAAAATCTTTAGAAAACTCATCAATATCTGTACTCAAAATTTTATTTAATTCTTTTATAGAAGTATTTCCTTCAGCTATAAAATTATTATTATCTATTATTTTCACAGGAAACCCATCTATGTCATATTCATCTTCTATTTCTCCAACTATTTCTTCCAAAAGGTCTTCCATGGTTACGATTCCTGAAAATCCTCCATGTTCATCAATTAGTATTGCTATATGACTTTTACTTTTTTGCATGTCTACAAATAATTGATTTATCTTTTTTCTTTCTGGAACAAAATAAGCTTTTCTTAATAAATTTTTTATGTCGATATCTTCTAATTTTTTCACACTTAGATGTGGCAGCAAATCTTTTAGATAAAGTATACCTATTATATTATCTCGATTATTTTCAAATACGGGTATTCTTGAATGTTTTAAATTAAAGATCTCTTCTTTAAACTGACTTACCGGTTTATTTAAATCGATCATAAAGGTATCAGTTCTAGCTGTCATTACTTCTTTTGCTAACTTATTATCAAAAGACATTATACTGTTTATCATATCTTTTTCAGTAGCTTCTATAACTCCCTGTTCTTCTCCTACTTCTATTATCGATTTTATTTCCTCTAATGTTATTTCTTCCTCCATTCCTTCTGTATCATATCCTAAGATTCTAGCTACTGTGTTCGTAGAAACAGAAAGAAAACTTACAAAAGGTTTCATAATCTTAGAAATTACTACAATTGGTTTTACAGCAAATCTAGAAAATTTATTTGCAGATTGAAGAGCAATTCTTTTGGGTACAAGTTCCCCAAATACAAGAACAAAGTACGACAAAACTAAAGTTACTCCAATAAAAGATATATTTTGAGCAAAAGGAACTCCAACTTCCGATAGATATTTTCCTAATTTACCAGATATGCCTACAGCTGCTGATGCAGATGAAAAAAAACCAGCAAAAGTTATTCCTACTTGAATAGTAGATAAAAACCTTGAAGGTTTTGCCACAGTCTCTAACAATAACTCTGCCTTTTTGTCTCCTTCTTCAATCTTTTGTCTTAACTTATTTTTATCTAATGAAACTAGTGCTATCTCAGCAGCAGCAAAAAAACCATTAATCAAGGTAAGAATTAATATTAAAACTAACTGTGTTCCAACAGAATTATTTCCCATTAAATTATATTACTCCTTCCCTATAAATTCTTAATATCAACTATACATTCTATTGTACCATTATTATCGTTTTTTATAAAAAATAGCCCCAACTTTGATAGCGTTAATTTACTGTAGGAAAAAGAAGAATAGAGCATCCTTCCATAATAGATAAGATATATATTTAATATTCTATCATATTTTTTCTGATAATTGTGTAAT
>DPPH01000226.1:2862-3462 GCA_003539375.1 Clostridiales bacterium | reverse complement strand
GTTACAGTAGATGGTAACGATGTATTTGCTGTATATGAAGCGGTTGGAGAAGCAGTAAACAGAGCAAGAAAACAGCAGGGGCCTACCTTAGTTGAATGCAAAACTTACAGACATAGAGGACACTTTGAAGGAGACCCTGTAAACTATAGAAGCAAAGAAGAATTACAAGAATGGATGGAAAAAGATCCAATACAAAGAATGGAAAAATATTTACTAGAAAATGATGTTGCTTCAGAAGATAAATTAAAAGAAATTAGCGATAACATAAATTCTGAAATAGAAGAAGCAGTAAAATTTGCAAAAGAAAGCCCATTCCCAGATGTTGAAGCTTCTGTTGAAGATGTGTATTCAGATATCGTAGAGGAGGTTAAGTAATATGAGAAAAATGACATATGCTGAAGGAATACGAGAAGGTATGAGGATAAGAATGCAGGAAGATGATTCTGTTATTATTTTCGGAGAAGACGTAGGGCAATTTGGAGGATGTTTTGGTGTTACTGCAGGAATGTTTGAAGAATTTAGTGGAGAAAGAGTAAAAGACACACCTATTTCTGAAGGAGTTATTATAGGTTCAGCAGTAGGAGCTGCAGCGACAGGATT
>DPPH01000226.1:0-2483 GCA_003539375.1 Clostridiales bacterium | reverse complement strand
AAAATAGGATTACCTATGGTAGTAAGATTACCAGGAGGTGCAGGTACAAGAGCAGCGGCTCAGCACTCCCAGTCCTTAGAAAGCTGGTTAACCCACGTGCCGGGACTTAAATTGGTGTATCCAAGTAATGCAGAAGATGCAGCAGGACTTATGCTGTCTGCTATAGATGATGATAATCCTGTAATATATTTCGAACACAAAGTACTTTACGCTATGGAAGGAGAAGTACCTGATAAGATAGAACCAATACCATTTGGAAAAGCAAAGGTAAAAAGAGAAGGATCAGATGTAACTATTTTAACTTACGCAAAACAGGTATACGATTCTTTAGAAGCGGCCAAACAGCTTGAAGCAGAAGGTATAGATGTAGAAGTTATAGATTTAAGATCACTTTATCCTTTAGATAAAGAAGCTATAGAAAAATCTATCAAAAAGACCAATAAAGTAGTACTTGTATCTGAAGAGGTTAAAAGAGGTGGATATATAGGAGAAATAGCAGCAATGATATCAGAAGACTTTTTCTATGAATTAGACGCACCTATAGTTAGGGTAGGAACTCTAAATGTACCTATACCATTTTCACCAGTACTTGAAGATTACGTAGTACCAAGAGTAGAAGATATAGTAAATGCAGTTAAAAAATTAGTATAAACATAAAATACACGGGGTGTAAAAACCCCGTGTTAAAGATAGGAGAATTATATGTCTACAATAGGAATAATAGCTAACCCTGCATCGGGAAAAGACATAAGGAGATTGGTTTCTCATGCAACGGTTATTGATAACAACGAAAAAGTAAATATTATTGAAAGAATAATTCTCGGTGCTCAAAATTTTGGTGTTGATAAAATATATATTATGCCCGATTCATATATGATGGGTTATAAGGTTCAAGACAAACTAAAACTATCGGAAGAACTAAAAGTAGAAATAGAAGTTCTTGATATGAAGATAAAGGCCTCGCCAAAAGATACAGAAAAAGCAGCACAAATGATGGAAGATAAAAAAATCGGATGCGTTGTTGTCTTAGGAGGAGACGGCACAAATAGACTTGCCGCAAAATATTTAAAAACCGTACCTCTAATAGGAGTATCTACAGGAACAAACAATGCCTATCCTAAGATGCTTGAAGGAACCACAGTAGGAATAGCTGCTGCAGTTGTTGCATCCAAAGGATACGATACAAACTTAAGCTGCAGAAAAGATAAAATAATAGAAATATATAAAAATGGAGAGTTCATAGATATTTGCCTAATGGATGCTGTAATATCTAACGAACAGTACATAGGATCAAAGGCTATATGGGATTTAGATAACATAAAAAAAATAATAGTATCCAATTGTCACCCGGCATCAATCGGCTTTTCAGCAATAGTAGGAGTAAACAAACATATAGATGAAAGAGACGACTTTGGAGCTGTTTTAAATTTAAATTCTGGAGAAAATAAATTTCTCGCTCCAGTGTCGGCAGGAAAAGTTGCTGAACTGTCATCAGGAGATTTAGAGATAATTCAACTAAATCAATCAATAGACTGGGAAGCAAAATTCAAAGGCATTATTGCAGCAGATGGAGAAAGAGAGATAGTTTTTAATATAGGTGACAAATTTAAGTTTAAAATAACCCGCGGTGGACCGATACATGTAGATGTAAGGAAAACAATGGAAGCGGCAGTAGCAGAAGGTTTCTTTAAAAGAAAATAAATACATGGAGGAAGATATATGGGACAATTATTAGTTATGCCTAAATTAGGTCTTACAATGACAGAAGGAACCATAGTAGAATGGTTCAAAAAAGAAGGAGAAGAAGTAAAAAAAGGAGAAAAACTTTTTGCAGTAGAAACATCAAAACTGACAAATGAAGTTGAAGCACCGGCAAGTGGTGTTTTGAGAAAAATCATACATAAGGACGGTAAACTAGCAGTATTAGAACCAGTAGGTATTTTAGCCGGAGCTGATGAAGACATATCAGATCTTCTAAAAAAAGCCGGTTCAAGTGAAAATTTAGAAGCAGAAAAGAAAGTAGAAAAACAAGAAAAACCAAAAATCGAAAAAGAAGAAGAAAAAAATACAGGAAAAAGAATAAAAGCATCACCAAAAGCTAAGAGATTGGCAAAAGAATTAGGAGTAGACTTATCCAACGTAGAAGGTACCGGACCAGGAGGAGCTATTTCAATTGAAGATGTAGAAAACTACCAACCTGAAGAAGAAACAAAAGTGAAAACATCTCCAACTGCGGAAAAAGTTGCAGAAAATCTTGGAGTAGATATAAATAAAATCGAAAAATCCGAAAGAATCATGAAAGATGATGTGGTTGGATATAAAAACTTCGAAATGCTTAAAGAAATGGCAGATCCTGTAGAAACAAGAGAAAAAATGACCAACATGAGAAGTGTGATATCAGAAAGAATGTCTCAAAGTCAACAGACCTCTGCAGCTGTGCACTACAACCTAAGTGTTGATACTAGAGAAATGAAAAGACTTAG
>DPPH01000274.1 GCA_003539375.1 Clostridiales bacterium | reverse complement strand
AAAGAATAAAGCCCTTGAATTCAAGGGCTCTACTATTTTAGTAATCTTCCATATGATTCCATTCAGCATCTTCCAACCAAGTATTAGGTCGGTTGACCATTTCAATAATATTTTCTATAATTCTTTCGTGTTTCTTTTCCTCTTTAGCTAGGCGTTTAAAAACTTTTTCTACTTCAGGTATTTCTGTTTCTTCTGCCTTATCAGTATAAAATTTATAACTATCTACTTCTATTTCCTTTGCTTTTTTATAAATATCAACCTGCTGCTGAGGCAAAACATTATCTTTCGTATCAGTTAAATCTTTAGAAATTAATTCAAATGCTTTTTTGGCTGTGGAAAGAATGTCAGAGTCAACTTCATCAATTTTCTTATCTTCCTTAAGTTGTCTTAGTATATTCTCATGCCTTTTTTCCTCTTCCGCCAGTCCCTGAAAAACGCCTCTAAGGTTTTCATTACCTGATTCCTCCGCAAATTTTTCATATAATTTACGGCTTTCAATTTCAAAATTAATAGCAAAATCATAAATATTCATTATAATATCCTCCTCTAATTTTTGGTATCACTTAACTAGCTTCTATTTTTTATGTTATATACTTACCCTCTATATGTTTTTCTAAACATTGACATTTATAAGTATTCTAATTGTTAATTCTTGATATCAGATTAATCAAGGAGTTTGCTTTATGTCAAATTCTGTACTAATTTACTTAATTTTTTTAAATAGAAAAAAAGCTCCTATCACTCCACCTATTAGAACAGCGCCTACAAGGTATTTAAATATTGATTGTTTTTGTACATGTTCCTCATATTCATCTATTTTTTCCTCAAAATTATAATCTACTTCTTCGGTATCACTTTTGGAATCTTCAAAAGTAACTCCTTTTTCTTCAAGGATTTTAACATATTCTTCCTGAATATCTTTGTCCCATGAATTCAATTCTTGAGAAATCGAAAATTTTTCTACCTGACTAGGTATGCCATCTGTTACAGATACTCTTTCTTCACCACTTACAATTATAGGTTCCTCACCATATGGTGTAAATTCTACAGCTCCTTCGAAAACCTTAAGAGTAGATGTGTTACCATCTTCCTCTAGAACAAATGTAGTTCCTTTTATTCCTGCAACTGCTTGAGACATTTCTATATTCATAGAACCATCTTTAATCATTTTTTTAACATTTGTGATGATTTTTCCTGCTAATAAAGCTAGCTTATTTTTTTCTTCTGACTCAGTATCCATAATAATATGTGATTCTTCTACCAAATGAAAGGTTGTCATATCCGGTAAACTTACCACCGCACCGCTATCATAACTGGTTTTTATATGATCTCCAACACATATAACCGTGTTTAGATCTACACCATCCCATCCAAGAGGATCATCATGACGACGTATTAACACCTCTCCATAAATATCGCTAAATCTAACACCAGAGTCCTTATATCCCTCCGGCACTTTTTCTAATTTCCGTTCATTACTAACTTTCGATTCGTCTTCCTCATTTTGTATGACTTGAGTTGTTTCATCTTCTACTTCCACTGGGTTACCATTTAGTTTTTTATATTCATATAAATATCTAGTTTCAAGTTTTTGTGTAGAATATAAATGGAATCTTAACTCAAGAGTATCACCTTCTTTTCCTTGGGGTGCAGTAGCTAATATATCTTCATTAAAATTAGCATAATTGTTTTTTACATCAGTTTTAAAACTGGCTTTTTTATCACTATTTATGTAATCACTCCACCCTGAATTGTTTTTGCCTATTTGTCCTCTTACACTAGCACTAGGACTATAGTAAGATAGACTATTACTTCCTGCAGACAAGGAAACCTTAATAGAAATTTCATCACCAGGTTTTATTTGTTCAGGTGGTTTGCTAAATGACGCATCAAAAGTTATTGATTCTCCATTAATCTTATCTGGATCAGAATACGTGTCCGTTTGTCCTATATATGTCCATTTGATACTAAAATTATTACGTCCATAACTTCCTTCAATATTATAATTGTCTTTATATCCCTCATTATAATCTTCAAAAGCTTCCTTATTATCAAGATCTACTATTTCAACTAATTCCCAACCATAGTCTTCACTTTCACTTGCACTAACAGTAATAGACCCTATTGATGTCATTATCAAAGCAGTAATTATTAATATTCCCAATACTTTTTTCATGTGTTTCACCTCTTTTTTATTTTTTCTTTAATTGCAGTTTCTACGTCTTTATAATTTTCTTTTGTACAGAATATCGCTAATTTATTATACAGACCACCTCGAACTATAATAGTATGCTCTTTTGGATAATATTTTACTTTCCTTATTTCCTTCCAAGGAATTTTTATGACTTGTCTACTTTGTGTTATCACCCCCGATCCTGCAGCCGAAAAATTTCCTATGTAGAGTCCGAAAATAATCAATATACTATTAATTATTTTATTTTTTTTAATTTGATTATCCTGAGTATAATTTATGATACCATTATCGTCAATAATAAACCCCGGAGCATATTTCCCAGCGTAAACGAACATGATAATAATATATGTTATTACAAATAAAGAAATTATAAGAAAAAGAGCATATTTTGCATCTGTACCCATAATATCTCCATCAGACAAGGTTATTATAGCTAAAATTAGTACCCCAAAAGGTATGCCAATA
>DPPH01000059.1:3874-30727 GCA_003539375.1 Clostridiales bacterium | reverse complement strand
CCCTCGGAATAGCTTTTTTCTTCAACTACATCATTATTTTCATTATAAATAAATTCAGTTCGAACTTTTTTATCCCTGTGTTCATTTGTTCTTTCTATAATATTTCCTTCATCATCATACTCATATGTGGATTTTGATACTGACTCAATAGTGTATGATATTCCATCGACTTCTACCTTTCCATCTTCTATAACTTCATCAAAAGTTGTTATATCTTCAGGAGTTAATGATTCTTCTACATCTCCACTCTGACATCCTGCTAGTGCTAAAATCATAATTAGTATAATTGGTAGTATTTTCTTCATAAATCCTCCTAATAAAAAATTTTATTTCACTATATATTTTATCATATTTTAAGAAACATATCTTCTATGTTTCAAAGAATTTATAATTTTTTAATGATTTATAAGATTTTTCTCTTTCACAAAATTCATAGCATGATGTCTGATTGTGTGTAATTGGAATTTTTATGGGTAAGTATAAAGTATATGTATTGATCAATGAAAGGAGTTTTTAGAATGTCAAATAATAAAATTACAATAATTCAACTAAATGACTTACATGGATATCTGGAAGAGCACTTGGAACACTTCTGGGATGGAGATCATCCAAAGTATTTGAAAGTAGGTGGTTTATCTAGGATTAAAACTTTTATTGACAAGGTCAAAAAAGAAACGGATAATAATTTTATTTTTTTAGATGGAGGTGATACCTTTCACGGTACTTATCCTGTAGTATCTTCTAAAGGCGAAGTATTGATCCCTTTATTAAATGATTTGTCTATAGATGCTATGACAGCCCACTGGGATTTTGCTTACGGTCCTGAACATTTATATAATATTGTTGATAAATTAAATTATCCCTTAATTGCTTGTAACTGTTATCACAAAGACACCGAACAGCTAGTCTTTCCTCCATATATTATTAAAGAAGTAAATGGAGTTAAATTTGGTATACTGGGTGTTGCTGCAACTATTGTAGATAAGACCATGCCTAAACACTTCAGTCAGGGAATCTATTTAACTCTAGGCAACAAAGAGCTACCAAAATACATCAAAGAACTAAAGGAAAAAGGTGCCGACATCATAATGCTAAATTCTCATCTTGGTTTCCCCCAGGAACTTCAATTAGCTCAAGAAGTTGACGGTATTGATATCATACTAAGTGCCCATACCCACAATAGAGTTTATGAGCCTTCTATAGTAAATGATACTATAATCATTCAATCGGGATGTCACGGGTCATTCTTAGGCAAACTTGAACTTAATGTTGTAGATGGAAATATTAAGTCCTATGAACATGAACTGGTAGTTCTTGATGATAAATATGAATCAAATAAAGAAATGAAAAATAATATTAATCAAGTAATGAAACCTCTTGAAGATAAACTTGGAAAAGTCCTCGGCTATACTGAAACCAATTTAGATAGGTATCAGGTTTTAGAAAGTACAATGGATAATTTTCTTCTCCAAAGTTTAATTGACTATACCGGAGCAGAAGTTGCATTCTCTAACGGTTGGCGTTATGGTGCCCCCATTCCAAAAGGGCCAATAACTGAAAATCATCTTTGGAATATTATCCCTGTTAATCCTCCTGTTTCAACCACTAAAATAACCGGTCAAGAATTGTGGGATATGATGGAGGAAAATCTGGACAGAACTTTTGCTAAAAACCCCTATGATCAGATGGGTGGTTATGTTAAAAGATGCTTAGGTCTTAATCTTTATTTTAAAATAGAAAATCCAAGAGGTGAAAGAATTCAAGAGTTTTTTATTAATGGTAGACCTCTTGAAAAGGATAGGTTTTATAATGCTGTTTTTGTTACAAGTCAAGGTGTTCCAGAAAAATACGGTAAAGAAAGAACTAATCTTGATATAAATGCTATCGATGCTCTTAAACTATACCTAAAAAAGAAAAAGACAATAATATCTCCGATAATAGATACTATTGTCGCTGTTTAAAATTTTAGTTTACCCTATTTAATCTAAGTTACATACGTCACTTTATTATTCCAGTTAAATATTATATAATTAATACAAATAATAATTTTATATTATAAAAAGGATAGGTGAATTTAATGAGAAAAAATGTTAAAAATAATGTTTCTTGGGTTGGAAAAGTTGACTGGGAACTTCAAAAGTTTCACGGAGATGAATATTCCACTCATAAAGGTTCAACATACAACTCATATTTGGTAGAGGAAGAGAAAACTGTATTAATAGATACTGTATGGGAACCTTTTGCTAAAGAGTATGTTGAAAACTTGATGAAAGAGATTGACCTTAATAAAATTGATTATATAATTGTTAACCATGGAGAAGTAGACCACAGTGGTGCTCTACCTGAACTAATGAAGCACATTCCAGACACTCCTATTTACTGCACTAAAAAAGCTGTGGATTCTCTTAAGGGCCAGTATCATAAGGACTGGAACTTCAATGTAGTAAATACTGGAGATAAATTAGACATAGGAAACGGAAAAGAGTTGATCTTTGTAGAAATGAAAATGCTCCACTGGCCGGATAGTATGGCTACATATATGACTGAAGACAATATCTTATTCAGCAATGATGCTTTCGGTCAACACTATGCTACAGAAATGCTTTTTAACGATTTAGTAGACCAGTGTGATTTATATCAAGAAGCTATAAAGTATTTCGCTAATATACTTACTCCATTTAATGCTATATTGAGAAAAAAACTCGATGAAGTGATATCACTGAACCTGCCTATCGATATTATCGCAACGAGCCACGGAGTAATATGGAGAGACAATCCTATGCAGATTGTAGAAAAGTATGTAGAATGGGCTAAGGATTACCAAGAAAATCAAATTACAATCATATACGATACTATGTGGAACGGTACAAAAGAACTTGCTGAAAGAATAGCTGAAGGAATAGCTATAGAAGATAAGGAAGTTGTCGTTAAAATATTTAATTTAGCAAAAAGTGATATGAATGATCTCATTACTGAAGTATTTAAATCAAAAACTGTAGCTGTAGGCTCTCCTACTATAGGTAGTAGTGTACTTCATTCCATAGCCGGATTTATACATTATGTAAAATCTATGAAATTTAAAAACAAAAAAGCTGCTGGCTTTGGATGTTACGGATGGAGTGGCGAATCTCCTTCAGTAATTAATGAAAGAATGAAGGAAGCAGGTTTTGAAATAATAGGTGAAGGTCTAAGAAATAAATGGAACCCTGATAAAGACTCTAAAGAAGCCGCTGTACAGTTTGGAAGAGAAATAGCAAAAGGATAGTACATAAAAAAGAAAACAGTATTTTAGTCTACTGTTTTCTTTTTTATTTTCACTCTTCCTATTTAATATCTTAAGGTTGCTTTCAACTTATTTGGTTCAACTAAAAGATTTAAACCTTTTTCTATACTCCCTATTATCAAATCTGAAGATTCTAAAACTTCTTTTGAAGCTCCTTCATCTCCAAGGATGCAAATGCCAACAGAAGCTTCTTTCAACATTAAACTGTCGTTGTTCCCATTACCGTAAGCTATGGTTTTTTTCGGTCCTAATTTTTTTAAAGCTTCCAACTTTTTTAACCTTTCATCATTCTTCTTTATTTTTATTATCTCTATAGGTAGGTTTTCCAACTCTCTTGACACCGTACCAAAGGTATCCGCTGTTATTACGTATAAATTGACCTTGTTTGATAGTTTTTCTATTATATTTTTTAAACTAGAAATTAATTTTCCTCCAGATGCTATGGTCCCATTGTAATCCATTAATACATTTTCTATATAAAGATTCCCATATCCCGGTATTTCTATATTTATCATAGTTCACCTCCAAAATAATAAATCCCCTTTATTATATCATATAAATAAAAGGGATTTAAAAAACAAATTATTCTTCCTCATAGATAAGTTTGTTTCCGCCCTTATCAGTTAAAAATATCTTTTCAATTTCATCATCAATTAATTTTTCTATTTCACCGTCATAATTTATTTTTGCACTAATACTGCAGTTGGAGCTTAGACTTCTTGGTACCGGCATCAATTCACATTCGATTTTATTTTTTCTACATTTTCTGTCAAATTTTATAGCTCCTGAGTGAGTAAAGAAAAGCACCGTATATTCCATGCTATTTTCTCGCCTCTATAATAAAATCTTCTCCATCTTCTTTAACTGATGATTTAAACCCTGAGTTTTTTAAAAATCTTTCTACATTTCCTTTAGCTGTGTTGTTGTCTACTATAATATCTACTCCTTCAGGATTTTTATCTAATGCATTTTTAGTCATAAGAACCGGCTGTGGACAGCTCATTCCTCTCGTATCTATTTTTTTCATGAAATCATCTCCTCATATGTTTTTAATTTTTTACTAAATCACTTGAATTAAAGTACGACACAGCTCCTAAAAATATGAAGCATATAATTGCTGCTATTTTTCCGTTTAACGGTACTCCCGCCGGACTAGCTGCAAGTCCAAAGTTGTGAGCAATTCCTGCCCCAACTAGTAGACCCATAACTGAAACTACAGAGTCTGTATTTCCTTCCCCGGATAAAATAAGCTGTCTTAAAGGGCATCCTCCTAAAAGCACTGAACCCCATCCTACAAGGGACATTCCTAAAAAGTTCCAAAGTCCGTCGGTATGTGCTATAGGCTGTCCTTCGAATCCAAGATTAAAAAATCCAAATATCAAATTTCCTACAAAACTAAATACTATGATTGAAATAAAACCAAGTAGTAGGTATTTATCTCTAAAGAGAATCATATCTCTAGTTCCACCAACCATACAAAGTCTAGTTTTTTGAGCTAAGGCTCCAACTATAAGCCCTGCTCCTAATGCTATCAATATCGGAGCAGCCATAGATCCAGGACCCTCCGCACTAAAAAATATAAAAGTAGGGGCTGCTACTAGTAAAATCAACCATCCAACACTTACTGCTGGGAATACATAACCTTCCAGTTTTGGCATCTTGTAATTTCTTTTAAGGTTGAAACCTTTGTTTAAAAACTGTACTCCTACAAAAATCCCTGCAATAAATCCAGCTATTCCAAATAAAGCGTTAAGATCTCCTCCACCAAGTCTAAGTACCATTCTTAGAGGACATCCTAAAAATATTAGAGCCCCAATCATAACAACTATCCCTAGCATGAATCTTGTAAAGGGTGACGAACCTCCCTTTGCTTCAAATTCTTTATTTTTAAAAGATATTAAAAATGCTCCCAATACCAGTCCTATAATCTCCGGCCTTATATACTGTACCACTCCTGCTCTATGAAGACCTATACCCCCAGCTATATCTCTTAGAAAACAGGCAATACAAAAACCCATATTTGCAGGATTTCCAAAATATACAAGTAGTACTGATATTATACCTATAATTCCTCCCGTAATAATGATTCCTTTTTTCCCTTCCATTTATACTTCCTCCTATGATGTAATATTTATGTTATTAGTTTAACAATTTGACCTTTTAAAGTACAATAGATAGTATTAATAGTTCCACTTAGAACCATAAGAGATACCTATACTCGTTGTTAAATACTAGTTAAAATAATATAATTAATTTGTTAGCATATTATTGATTAAATTCTAAAAAGGAGTTTTTTATGAATTATGTATATTTAGATAACGGTGCTACTTCTTTTCCTAAGGCTCCAGGAGTAGCTCAAAGTATTTCCGACTATATTTTAAATGTAGGAACAAATGTCAATAGAGGGGCCTACAGTGCTTCATATCAGGCAGAAAACACCCTCTACGAGACGAGAGAACTTGTTTGCCAGTTATTTAATTTTAATAAACCGGAAAATGTGATATTTACAAAAAATATCACTGAAAGTCTTAATATTCTCATTAAAGGTCTTCTGAGAAATGGAGATCACCTTGTTGTATCTTCAATGGAGCACAATGCAGTTATGCGACCTTTAAATGCCTTAGGTGACAAAATTGAATACACTAAAGCAAAGTGTAATAATCTAGGAGATCTGGATATTAAGGATTTTGAAAAATCCTTTAAACCAAATACTAGAGCTGTTGTGATGACTCATGCTTCCAATGTATGTGGCACCATACTAAATTTAGAAAAGGTTGGTAAAATATGTAAGGATAAAGGTATCTTTTTCATTATAGATAGTGCACAAAGTGCAGGCTTTTTAGATATTGACTTTAATAAGTTAAATGCTGACGCAGTTGGATTTACCGGTCATAAAAGCCTATTAGGACCCCAGGGCATAGGAGGATTTGTAATAAGTAACTCCTTAGTTGATGAAATGGATACTTTTATCGAAGGTGGTACTGGAAGTTTATCCGACACAGAAGTGCAGCCTGACTATATGCCGGATAAATTTGAATCCGGAACTTTAAATATCCCGGGAATCTACGGTTTAAATGCTTCTTTAAAATATCTCTTAAAAGAAGGTTTAAATAATGTAAGAGATAAAGAACTTGAGCTTCTTGATAAATTTATCCAGGGTATATATAATATAGAAAACATTGAAATTATTGGAAAGAAAACCCTTGAGAAAAGAACAGGAATACTGTCTTTAGATTTTACAAATAAAGATAACGGTATTATATCCCATCAACTAAGTAGAGATTTTGGAATTATGACAAGGTGTGGTATGCACTGTGCCCCATCAGCTCATAAAACTTTAGGAACTTTCCCGAGAGGCACTGTGAGATTTGGCCTTAGTCATTTCAATACTTTAGAGGAAATAGAATATACTCTAGATTCTATTTATAAGATCCTCAAAAATTATTAAGGAAGGTAATATTTTGGAATTTAATCAAATCGAAACATTTTTATGTGTAGTAAAGCATAAAAGTTTTTCTAAAGCTGCAAAAGAACTTTTTTTAACTCAGCCAACCGTGAGCAACAATATACAAAACTTGGAAAAGGAGTTAAAAACCACTCTCTTAGATAGGAAAAGTAAGACCATAACTTTAACTGACTCCGGGAAATCTTTTTACAAGTATGCTGTAGAATTAATCAACACTAGAGACAAGGCCAAGTACGACCTTATAAGAAAGTCCAGTAAAATTGAAGGAGAAATAGAAATAAGCGCAAGTTCCATACCGGAACAATATATTCTTCCCTATATAATTAAAGAATTTTCAACCAAATATCCAAAAGTTTGTTTTAATGTAAGTCACAAAAATTCTAAGGATGTAGTAGAGGATATATTAAAAGGAAAAAACAACTTCGGTATAGTAGGAGCAAAATATCCTTCCGAGGTTCTTGAATATATAGATTTTTATCAGGATGAACTTGTTTTGGCCGTAGCTAACAAGGGAAACTATCCTTGGCCTACTAAGGAAGAAATTGAATGCAATGTATTACTTAACCAAAAGCTAATATTAAGAAAAGAAGGTTCCGGCACTAGATTTTTAATTGATGAAAGTCTTTCCGGTAAAGGTATAGACTCTAACAATTTAAATATTGTTTCTTTAATCGACAGCAATGAAATGATTAAAAAAATGATTGAACTGAATTTAGGTATAAGTCTAATTTCTAAAATAGCTGTAAAAAACGAAATAGACTTAGGATTAATCAAAACTTATAAGATAAAAGATCTGGAATTAAAACGAAATTTTTATTTCGTTTACCATAAAAATAGAACTCTCTCCCCAGTGGTAGAAGCTTTCAAAGAATTCTTAACCGACTGGCAGGGTATAGAGATATAGATGGAGGAAATATGAAACTAGAAGAAATAAGATTAACTCAAATGACTAAAAGCTCTGGATGAGCTGCTAAAATAGGACCTGATGTCCTGGCACAAGTTTTGTGTCACTTAACCCAAGATACCGACGAAAACCTACTTGTAGGAATAGAAACTTCCGATGATGCTTCTGTTTATAAAATCACCGATGATATAGCAATAGTGCAAACATTGGACTTTTTTACACCGGTAGTAGACGACCCTTATGTATACGGACAAATAGCTGCGGCAAATTCTCTAAGCGATATTTATGCCATGGGAACCGATCCTCGATTGGCTCTAAACATTACTTGCTTTTCCGATGATATACCTCAAGACACTATAAAAGAAATCCTAAAAGGTGGTCATGATAAGGTTAAAGAAGCAGGAGCTCTAGTAGTAGGTGGCCATACCGTAGACGACAAGGAACCAAAGTTCGGATTATCCGTTACCGGATTTATGCACCCATCTGATGTTGTTAAAAACTGCAATGCTAAAGTAGGAGACATGCTTATCCTTACTAAACCTATAGGCTTGGGAGTTATCAATACAGGAATTAAATCCGATATGGTAAGTGAAAAAACATACAATGAAGCTATCAAAACTATGTCTACTTTAAATAAATTCGCTAAGGATGCAATGATGAAAGTAGGGGTGAACAGCTGTACTGATGTAACCGGCTTCGGTCTACTCGGTCATGCTTACGAAATGGCTTCAGGCAGCAAAGTGACTATCAAGCTCAAATCTAAATCAATCCCTATAATAGAAGAAGCTCTTTCTCTAGCAAAAATGGGTATTATTCCTGGTGGAGCTTACAAAAACATGAACCATATAAAGGATTCTGTAAGTATTTCAGAGGTGGTTCCCCAAGAATTAGCAGACTGTATGTACGATCCCCAAACCTCCGGCGGGCTTTTGATTTCAGTTGATAAAGACAAGGCTCAAAAACTCCTGGATGAATTAAAAGACAGTCCTACCCCTTATGCATTAATAGGCGAGGTTGTAGAAAAAGAAAATTACAGTATAATAGTTGAGTAAACCGAGGATAAAGCCTCGGTTTTTTTATTGACCCTATATCTACTATGTGGTACAATGTAGTTGCTATTATGTAGCGCAAGGTAGGTGTTTTTTATGGTGGATCCTTCCCAAATGATGAGGGGGACTTTAGAAGGTTGTATAATAAAAATAATAAGCAAAAACGAAACATACGGTTATGATATAGTCTCTAAATTAAAGGAGTATGGATTTACAGATGCTAAAGAAGGCACCATATACCCTCTTTTAGTACGCCTGGAGAGAAAAAATCTTATTACAGCAAAGTATAAAGAGTCTCCTTTAGGACCGAAAAGAAAACACTATTACCTTACATCCTTAGGAGAAGATTATTTAGATGAATTCTTAAAAATTTGGAGAGATGTTAGGAATTCTGTTGATAGGATAATGGAGGAAGTAAGATGAACATAATTAAAGAACTAAAAAAAGAAAATAATAAAGAATCTCGCAAAATTATGCTTGATGATCTTGGCCTCATAAGAAATATTACCGACAATATGAATGAATACCTTATGAATAGTTATGATAAGCAGATTGTAAAGAGAGATTTAATAGGTATGGCTCAGGAAATGAAGCTTAGGGGTACTACCCTAAGAGATGAATTAGGCGATAACGTTGATGAATTTACTAAGGAAATTATCGAAAATAGTAGGGGACCTAGTAAGTTAGAGATATTTTTAACTACAATTAAATCTTCAGCTATTACATTTATTATTATTTTTGGAGGAATGTTATTGCTTTCGAAAAATTTTGATATGAGCATGAGTATATATTTCCCTATTTTAGTATATCTATTTTTAGGTATACAATCAATTTTAGAATTCATTTTCGTCTCTGCTTTTAACAAGGAGAAAAATTTCAAAAAATATATACCAAATGTAATTAGAGGTTTAACTTTTTTTATATTCTTCTATTATTTTATAGGTAATAAAATAGCAAGAGGCGGTCCTGAAGTTAAAATAGTATGTTTAGTAATAATCCACCTTTTTATCTATGCTATTACTTATTTTGCCTACAATAAGCATATTGAAAATCTTGCTGAAAGTTCTGATGATATAGTAAAAGATTTAATAGATAAAACCAAATAAATAAAAAAGATTAGGATTGAAATATTTAATCTCAAATCCTAATCTTTTCTTATTCTTATTTACATTTATAAAAACAAATATCCAAAGGCATTGAAGGTATATCCTATTATCAAAATGCCTGTCGTTACTATCCCTGCAAATATAACCAGTAACTTTGTTTTTACTACTTTTTTAAGCATAATCATTGATGGCAAGGACAGTGCTGTTACCGCCATCATAAATGAAAGAGCAGTACCTATTCCTACTCCCTTAGTAACTAAAGCTTCAGCTATAGGTAATGTCCCGAATATATCTGCATACATTGGCACCCCTACTAGTGTTGCTAGTAAAACAGAATACCATTTATCCTGACCTAGTAAGGCAGTGATGATGCTCTCAGGAATCCAGTTGTGTATAGCTGCACCGATTCCTACTCCTATGAGTACATAAAGCCATACTCTACCTATAATATCGAGAACCTGGTCTTTAGCAAAATTTATTCTTTGACTTCTAGTCATTTCCTCTTCACCATTTTCACTTACCTGGTTATTGAAGACAAAGGATTCAACATATTTTTCAAGCTTTGCTTTACTAATTATACTTCCACCTATTACTGCCAGTATAAGTCCGACTACTACATAAGCTATAGCGATACGCCAGTTAAAAATACTTGCCAAAAGCAGGACTGATGCTAAATCCACTAATGGGGATGATATGAGAAATGAAAATGTAACGCCTATAGGTAACCCGGCACTTGTAAATCCTATAAAAAGAGGTATTGATGAACAGGAACAAAAGGGTGTTACTGTTCCTAATAGAGCAGCAAAAATATTTGCTACAATACCATCTCTTTCTCCCAATATTCTCCTGGTTCTTTCTGGTGGAAAGAAGCTTTGTATATATGATATAGAAAAAATAAGTACCGATAAGAGGATAAATATTTTAACTACGTCATATATGAAAAAGTGTATGCTTCCACCTACTCTACTTGCTATGCTAAGTCCAAAACCATCTTCTACTAATACTCTAACTAATTCATAAAGCCATTCCATTTTTAATAGCTGGCTGTTTAACCACTGAAATACAAACATGTGTCAATCTCCTTTTTGATAAAATATCATTATATGCTCAAATGGGTATATAAGTATATTACTACTATGATATTCTTTTGTCAAGATGTATATTGGTAATTATATTTGTAATTAGCAAGAAATTGGGATATGATTAAAATAAATAACAATTCAATTTTTGGAGGCTATTATGAAGTCAAAATTAAGTATTATTTTAGTAATTATATTAATATCAACTTTTATTTCTGCATGTACCGATACTCCAGAGGAAAAATCCTATTATGAGATAGATCCTGTTTTTGAAGAGGATAAAAAGCCAGAATCTATAAATTTGATTGGAAACAATGAAGAATCTCAAGAATACTTTGAAAATGAGCTTGCCATGGAGAGTTTGAAAGACCATAAATTTTATTACAGCGACGATACCTACCACTTTGTCCTGTATTTTAACCAAAATATTACCAGTGCTGAAGTTGGCAACTTTATGTCTTATCTATCTAATACTTTTATAAGCATGTCTCCTGCTGCTCTTATAGGTGTACCTCCATACTTATTTGAATTTAATTTAGACGATGATTCTATAATGAAATCTAGAGAGAAACCTTACAGAAATTTAAGTCTTAGAGTATATATAGACGATGTGAGGGCTTTTAGAAGAGATTATGAATTTGATGATGATTTAAAACTGGTGTCTACTTCCTACTGGGAAAACACTTATACCGATTATCCATTCTTAAAGATGGATACAGATATAGTGGCTAATTTTATTGAAGAAAACAAATCATCTGGAAAAGATATTACTATAAGGAAAACCTTTAAGAGTGATGGAGTTATAATGGTTAAAATCGAAAGCAGTGAAGGCTTTAAAGAAAAGTACATAGAAGAAATAAAGTCTAAAATAGAAAATGACCTAGCACCAGCATTAGAAGAAGAATCTATGGATATTTATAGTGCCAATTATCAATATTTGGGTATTGTACTTCAGTTTACCCAAAACAACAACATAGAAGAAGAATACGTATACTACAACGGCCTGGAAGAAAACAAAGGTTGGATTGATGTAGATTGGATGAAGCACGGATTTTTATCCCAATATTCATCAAATAGAAACAAATAAGTTTAAAACTAAATATATCGGGTATAGTATTACTGAGGAGGTATTGATATGAAATTAGCTAGAAGTACTAAAAAAGATTTAAAAAAATCTTATCCTCCATCAGTAGTAAGAAAAGCCGTTAAAAAAGCTACTAGTATAGAAGATTTAAATGAGTTACTCGACCTATATATGAAATCCTATAACAAAACTTTGCTTTTAAATTATCATCCTGACAGTAATTTTAACAATGGAGGTTTTACCAGAAGCTGCTTTATGTAGCTTCTTTTTATTTAGGTTTGCAAATATACCAGGCAGCTCTTTCCCCTACGTTTACTACCTTGACTTCTGAAAAGCATTCTTCCATTTCCTGGGAGCAGTCTTTCATTTCTTTTTCTGCATTTTTTATAAATCTAAAATAGTCTCCTCTTTCAAGCCATTCTACTATACTTGTAAGGAGATTTCTTTTTTTATTGTAGTCGTGAATTACTACCCATTCTTGAGCAATCCTACCCATTTCTTTGTACATTTTTTTTCTTTCTTCCGGCTGCAAACCGTGAGCAACATAAGAAGCTATTGCAATGTCAAAGTGATTTTCATTAAAATCTAAACCTTCTAAAACATTACCTGTTTGAAAATCTATATCTTTGTCTTTGTTTTTTCTAATAGCTGTATTAAGCATAAGCTGTGCAGGGTCTATACCTGTGACTTTAAGTCCTTCTTCATATAAAACTGAGCACAGTGCTCCAGTTCCGCATCCAACGTCAATTATACTTTCATATTTTCTTATATCTAAATCTTCCTCTACTTTTTTGATTACATCTTTAAAGTTTCGTCTTTGACTATTGAAAAATAATCCGTAAATTGGCGAAATCATATTAAATAATCTACTGCTACCTTTATCCATAAATTTTCTCACTCCTAACCTTTTGACTATAATAATACTCTCAACCTTATACCTTGTCAATTCAACAAACATTTATCATAATATGATATAATAGCATATATCTAAAATATGTTTTAGGGGTGAAATTTATGAGTGAAAAATTCGGAAGACAGCTTTATTCAATAGGTGAATCTTATAAAATTATGTATAATGGAATCAGAACGATTGGAGCTTTTAAAAAAGCTAAGTCAAAAAACCTATTGGATTCCAAGTTTATAGAGCGTATAATGCTTGCAGTGACGGAAGTAAACAGCTGTCCTCTATGTTCTTATGCCCATACAAAAATCGCCCTAGAAGCCGGCATAAGCCATGATGAAATTAAAAATATGCTGGATGGAATTGTAGATAATATACCGGATGAAGAAGTAGAGGGAGTATTGTTTGCTCAACATTATGCTGATAAGAGGGGAAATCCTTCAAAAGAATCCTGGCATAAAGTAGTAGAAGTTTATGGAAAAACAAAAGCTGAAGGTATTTTAGCTGCTACTAGGATGATAATGATGGGTAATGCCTATGGTATACCCCTAGGCTCTATAAAGAATAGGTTCAAAGGCAAACCCGATGAAAGAAGCAGCTTTCTCTATGAGATAGGAATGCTTTTAACTTCTGTTATATTTTTCCCTATAAGTTTAATACATGCTCTTTTTTCAGCCTTACTAAAAAAGCCTTTAATTACTTTTAAGTAATATCCATGTTTATTTATCATATATATGGGTATTTATAAAACAGATGAGATAGGTTGGGTTTATTTCAATAATAATCCTAACATGAAAGGAGTTATGTATGAATTATAAAAAACTAATAGAAGAAAGAAAATCTACAAGAGATTACAAAAAAACAACAGTTCCAAAAGAAATAATTGATGAAATTTTACAATTTTCAGAAGAAACAGATAAGCTAATACCAGGAATAGAAACAGAACTGCTTGCCTTAGACAAATCTAAGGTTTACGAGCAGTTAAAAGATACCGCCGGATACCAGGGTATCATGCTTGAAGCACCTCATTATTTAATAATGCTTTCAGAGGTGAGAGGTTACTACATAGAAAATGCTGGATATTTAGGAGAAAAAATATCCTTAAAAGCTTTAGATTTAGGTACAAATACATGCTGGATTACCTTCCCAGAAAGTGAAAAAGTAAAGAAAAGACTTTTCTTAAATACTGATATGGAAATTGTAGCTATAATGGCCTTAGGATACGATGCAAATAAAAGTAGGGTAGTAAATCAAGATAATGTAGGTGATAATTACTCTAAATCTCAACTCAAAATAGTTAAAAATAATGTATCTACAAGATACAGTATAGAAGATTTAGTATATATAAAAGAGTGGGGTCACAATGCCCACTACGATGAACTTGAAAATAGAGGTCTATTAGATGCTCTTAATTATGCAAGACTTGCTCCTTCTACTATGAATAGACAACCTTGGAGGTTTATCTTAGATGAGGAAAAAGTTGTTTTAGCTATAAGAGATGATGAGAATATAAGGGAATACGACGAAAAAATCGATACTGGTATATCCATGCTTTATTTTGAATCCTTAGTAAGGCAAACCTTAACTGAAACCAACTGGGTTTTAGATGAACCAGATAAGGATTATCATCAACCGGACAATTACAAAATAGTAGGATATTGTACTATATAAGTAAAATAGAAGGGCTGATTTGCTTAAACAAATCAGCCGCTTTTTTATTCTACTACTTTATCTTTCATTCTTTCAATAAGTTCACATATGCCTTCTTCTACCTTCTTAAGGTCTTCTTCTCTTGGTGAACCTTCAAATTCAACTGGTTCTACAAAATCCCACTTCATTCTGTTTTTTTCTATAATTTCATTTAACTCTTTTTGTGCTCCTCCAGACCATCCATAGGATCCAAAACTAAAAGCAAGCTTCCCGGTAACTTTCTTTCTTCCAAGTTCTTCTAGAGCCGCTGCCACGGGAGGGAACATCTTGTATTCGTAAGTAGGTGCTGCAACAATCACCCCACCTGATTTAAATACGGTAGCCATCATTTCGCTTTCACTTTTTAAAGGCATTTCCAATTTGTTTACTTTTATACCTTTGTTAACTAAGATTTTCTCAGCAAAATCCACAGCTTTTTTAGTCATTCCATACATTGACCCCCATAAAATAGTAACTTCATTTTTTCCTGCTCCATTTGAGTACTCTGAAAATCTTGAGTAGTCATCTATTATCTTTTGTGGATTTTTTCTGTATAAAGGACCATGTCCAGGAGCTATTAGATTTATGTCAAATTCTTCAGTCTTTTTAATAGCTTTTTTTACCTGTGGTGTAAAAGTAGCCATAACATTAGAAAAATATCTGATACCTTCTTCTTCGAAATACTCCACATCTTCATCAGTCATCTGATCGTCAAAGTAGCTTTCATCTATTTTCCCAAAAGACCCGTACATATCGCAGGAAAAAAGAGTTTTAGTATCTGATTCGTAGGTCATCATAGTATCCGGCCAGTGTACATTTGGTACTGGATGAAAACTCAGAACCTTTCCTGCTCCTAGATCTAAGGTATCTCCCTCTTTTACTACCTTAATTTTTTCGTCATCTCCAAAGAAAGATTTTACTAAATTTGCAGCTTTATCTGTACATAAAATAGTAAAGTCATTATTAATCTTTTTAAAGTTCTCAATCCATCCCGAATGGTCAGGTTCCATATGATTTACTATAAGGTAGTCAATATCTTTAGGGTCTATATTGATTTCTTCAAGATTTTTATACAGAGTTTCAGGTATTCCATCCCAACCAATTACTCCATCTATTATGGCTGTTTTATCACCTTTTACTATGTATGAATTTAATGTAACTCCATTGGCTATATCCCACATTCCTTCAAATAGAATATCTTCAACATTCATTGAAAGCATGTGAATATTATCAGCAATTTGAATTTTTTTCATATTTTCCTCCTGTTTATGATATTGTGTTTTACTTGTGAGCTAAATCGTATAAAGAAAGCTCTCCGCTTTCATTAAGTTCTTTTATTTTTGGTACTATGCTTGTGAAGTGCTTAGAATTTTTGTGTTTTTCTATAGCTTCTTCACTTTCCCATTTTTCAATAAATGTTAAGGTTCTTGGATTTTTCAAATCCTGATAAAGATTGTATTCGATGCAGCCTTCTTCCTTTTGACTTTTTTCTATTAATTCAACTGTAAGTTTTTTAAACTCTTCTACTTTTCCTTCTTTTACTGTATTTCTAGATACTATTGCTATCATTTATATCTCCTTGTTTTATATTTTTATTAAATATATTATATCAATTTGGATTTTTAGTGTCAAATAACTTTAATCCCTCTATATTGTGTTATTTTTCCTTGCTTTTATGTTATAATATTAAATAAAAGAATACTAGTAAGGAGTGTTGTAAATGTCAGAAGAATATAGATTTACTATAGGTAAAGGAGATAAACACGTAGAGCTTCTTTCCAATATGAGTAACCGCCACGGTCTAATAGCAGGTGCTACGGGTACAGGAAAAACTATAAGCTTAAAGGTTTTGGCAGAGCATTTCAGTAAAATAGGTGTTCCTGTTTTTTTATCAGATGTAAAAGGAGATTTAGCCAGTTTAGCTGAACCTGGATCTATGAATTCAAAAATACAGGAAAGACTTGATGTAATAGGATTACCGGATTTTAAACTTCAGCCCTATCCTGTAAGACTTTGGGATGTGTTTGGTAAAATTGGCCACCCAATACGTACAGACATATCTGAGATGGGTCCTGTTCTTTTATCTAGACTTTTGGACTTAAATGAAATTCAATCAAGTATTTTAAATATAGTTTTTCGTATAGCCGACGAAAAAGGATGGCTTCTTATAGATATTAAGGATTTAAGAGCTATGCTCCAGTATGTAGGTGATAATGCAAAGGAATATACTCTAAAGTACGGTAATATCTCTACAAGGTCTATCGGAGCAATTCAAAGGTCTCTACTATCTTTAGAAGATGCCGGGGGAGATGTTTTTTTCGGAGAACCTTCTTTAGAAATTAATGACTTATTTGCTCAGGATATTGATGGAAGAGGTATGATAAACGTCCTTGCCTCTGAAGAGCTTTTTACTTCTCCAAGAATTTATTCTACATTTTTATTGTGGCTTCTTTCTGAGCTATTTGAGCAGCTGCCGGAAGTCGGAGATCCTGACAAGCCAAAGATGGTGTTTTTCTTTGATGAAGCTCACCTTCTTTTTAAAGATACTCCTAAAGTTTTAATGGAAAAAATAGAATTAGTTGTACGTCTTATTAGGTCTAAAGGAGTAGGTGTATACTTTGTAACACAAAATCCTATTGATATTCCAGACACAGTCCTGGGACAGTTGGGAAATAGGATACAGCATGCCTTAAGAGCCTATACACCAAGAGACCAAAAGGCAGTAAATACTGCTGCAGACACCTTTAGGCAAAACCCTAAATATGAAGTTAAAAAAGTAATAACTCAGTTAAAAACTGGAGAAGCTTTGGTATCCTTTTTAGATGAAGATGGAAGACCATCCATAGTGGAAAGAGCCTTAATAGCACCTCCTGAAAGTAAAATCGGTGTAATAACAGAAGAAAAAAGAACTTTAGTAATAAACAACTCTCCTTTGTTTTATAAATACGATAAAGCTTTAGACAGAGAATCTGCTTTTGAAATAATAGGAAAAAAATATGATGCTATAGAACAGGAAGCAAAGGCAGAAGAAGAAAGATTAGAAAAAGAAAAAGAAATTAAGGAAAGAGAAAAACAGAGAAAAGCAGAAGAAAAAAGAAAAGCTGCTGAAGAAAGAAACAACCCATTTTCTCCAACCAAAGTTACTAAATCTTTCATGAGTACCGTTACCAGAACTTTAGGCAGAGAAATAGCCAGAGGTATTTTAGGATCCATCAAAAAAAATCTTTAACTAAAAGGAAGGTCTAATACAGTAGTTTTAGCTTTAATTTATAATATTATATTTTAATAATTGGAGATGTTTATAGTGAATGAAAACAAGGATTTTATTAAAAAATGGGAAAGTCGAAGAAAATTTGGCAGAAACAATTATATTATTAAAGGAACTGTAGTAGGAGCTTTAATAATACTAATTTTATTGGTTATGAAAGATTTCTATGTTCACCCAATTCCTTTTAATCTTAAAGAGCTAGGTAATTTGATCTTTAAAAATATATTTATTTCAATTATCCTTGCAGCTTTTGCATCCCTCCAAAGTTGGAACTGGCAGGATAGAAAATATGAAAATATAAAGAAGGAGAAGAAATGAAGTACTGTATTGGTATTGACGGTGGCGGAAGTAAAACCTTAGCTTATCTAGCTGATGACCGGGGCAATTTAATATGCAAAAACCTATTTGGTCCCACCAACCACCAAATTATAGGTAAAGAAAGGTTTAAAAGAACTATTAATAAAATCCTAGATTATTTTTCTTCTGAAACTAATTTTACTATAGGTGATTTAAAATTCATCTCTTTAGGTATGGCTGGTTTGGACAGAAAATCTGATAAGGTAATATTAGAATCTATTTTTGAAGATATGCCTTTGTCCTGTGACATCATACTTCAAAATGATTCTTATACTTCTTTAGCCGGAGCTTTAAATGGTAAAGATGGGGTAATTTTAGCTTCAGGTACAGGCTCTGTTTCTCTAGGTAAAAAGGAATCTAAATACTTCAGAGTAGGTGGTTGGACTCATGTACTGGGTGATGAAGGAAGCGGATACAGCATAGGCTTAAATGCTTTAAAATCTATTTTGAAGGTATACGACGGCAGGTTGGAAAAATCAGGACTTTACTTTGAACTTTTAAAGGAAATAAATGTATCAGACCCTCGAGATACTATTAGCTTTGCTTATGAAAATGTTCACGATACTAGGGTAATTGCTGGTTTAACTCCCCTAGTTTTCAAATATTTTGAAAAAAATGATTCTTTAGCAGTAATTCTTATTAATAAAGCTGTAGATGAATTATACCACCTTGTAAATCCTTTGATTCAAAGACTTTATATAGAAAATAAAAAGCTCCTTTTTACCTATTCTGGAAGTATAATTTTAGAGTCCGAATATATAAAGAGCTCATTAATAAAAAAACTACAGGAAAAATATCCAAATATTAATCCTGTAGATCCTATTTACGATGCTGCGGTAGGTTCATTGATAATAGGGTGGAGTAAATATAGTCTTCCTTACGAGAAAAATTTATCCAGTTCTATTAAGAGCATCTAATTTCAAAATTTACCCATTAGCCATCTCTCGGCTTTTTCTTTTTCTCCTTCTAATAATGGTCCTTCCGATTCTCCAACATAAAATCCTGCAGGTTCAGCTATTAGCTCGACTCCTATTTTAGATAGTTTTTTATAAATTTTATCTACAGCATAACCTGACCTTTTCATAACCATGCTTAGTGTTTTCGGTTTAATAGTATCGTAGTCAATTCTGGTGTCAAAGGCAGCAACCTTCAAATCCTTTATAGTTAGAGGGTATTTGTTCAGTATGTTGGAAATATCTTTAGTAGGTCTAAAAGCTCTTGTAGGAGTACCAATTATAAGGCATTCTACCTTAGCAAAGTCCGCTTCCTCAAAATCACCAGCTTTTATCATTTTCACATCATGTTTATCTTCTATGCTTTCTTTTATGTATTGTGCAATTTTTTCAGTATTTCCAAAAAAGGAATCGTACAATATTAAAATATTCATTTCATCACAGCGATTAGTTTTTAATCACATACCCCTTTCCATTTAATTCAGTATATATTTACCCATTTTTTTAATTTTTATTTTATATTAGGATTTTATTTTTTATTCGATGAGTTTAATTTTTTATAGGAAATTATTTAATGAATATTCCTTACAAATACTGGTATATATATAATAGAGTAAAAAACGAAAATAAACCTAAAGGAGGGTTATGAATGTCAAAGACTGAAAAATATAAAGAAGAATTCCAAAAGAAACTAAATGAGTTAGAAGCTTTTATCCATGATAAGAAAGCTGAAATTGAGGAATTAAAGGAAAAGGCTAAAGACAAAAAAGATGACATGGAATTAGAGGAAAAAATTAAAGATTTAGAGGAAAAGAAGGATGAAGCTGAAAAAGACTTAGCTGAGTTAAAAGGTAAGGCTGAAGAAAACATAGAAGAAGCAAAAGGAAAGCTAGGTAAGGTATTTAAAAAGTTCGGAAAGAAATTAGATAAATAATTAAGACATAATTATATTGCAGGTATATGAAGTCATATATCTGCAATATTTCTTTAAAGGAGGTGTTATTTTGAAAATTGGTAAAGTTGAAATCACAAAACAAGATAAGCTTTTATTTGAAAATCCTGATTACTCAAAAAAAGATATAGCCGAATACTACAGTAAGATTTGGAAAAATATGAAGCTCCATATGATAGGATATCCAGTTACACTGCAGAGGTTCCCAAATGGAATCAAGGAAAAAGGCTTTTATCAAAAAAATGCTTCTGATTATTTTCCAAAATGGTTGGATCGAGTCGAAATACAAGGTCGCGGTGACACCTTGACCAGTTATCCTTTATGTAATGATGTTGACTCCCTGGTATATTTAGTCAATCAGGGGACCATCACATTTCACACTTGGCTCAGCAGCACTCATGATTTAGAAAAACCGGACAAAATTATTTTTGATTTAGATCCTCCTAAAGATGATTTATCAATGATTCTAGAAGCAGCTTTTGATATTAAAGAAGAACTAGAAAATCTCCATCTAAAACCTTTTGTAATGACAACAGGCTCTACAGGACTTCACATAATTACTCCTATAAAACCAGAATATAATTTTGAACAGATAAAAGAATTTGCAAAGAAAGTAGCATACCATGTAACTAAAAATAACGAAGATAAGTATACTACAGAACAAAGAAAAGATAGGAGGGACGGCAAAATATTTATTGATATTTTAAGGAATGCTAAAGGTCAGACAGGAGTATGTCCATACAGTTTAAGACCTATTTCCGGAGCTCCTGTGGCTACTCCTTTAGACTGGAGTGAGCTGGCTAAAAAAGACTTTGATTCTCAAAAGTACAATATAAAAAATATATTCAGAAGATTAGGACAAATAGATGATCCCTGGAAGGATTTTAAAAAATCCTCAGTATCTATTGCCGATGGTATAAAATATTTAAAAAACTTATCCTAAAGTATTGAATTTAAAAGCTTTATAAAGTATTATTGTTTTATGAAAAATAAATAAAAACGAGGGTATAAAAATGCTATTAATAATTGATAACCAGAGTTCTTATATTAAAAATTTTAAACGTCAATTTTTGTCAGAACAAGATTTTGATTTTATATTTTTTGACCACAACCAACCGATTACTTTATCTTTCAAATCAGAAGTTAGTGGAATTATACTTTCCGGTGGTAGGGGTAATCCTTATACACCACTAAATTTAACTACTAACTTTGTAGCCCTTCATAATTTTGATGTGCCAGTTATTGGTTTTTGTTTAGGTCATGAAATTATAGCCATTCACAATTACGGTCGTATTAAAAGACTTCAGGAACCTCATAGAAGAAAAGAAGAAATAGAAATTACGGATATGAGCGACCCAATTTTCGAAGGTTTATCTTCAAATAAAGTTAAAATTCAAAAAAGACATAACTACTACGTATCTGAAATGCCTAAAGATTTCATTTCTTTAGCTAAGTCGGATACTTGCGACACAGAAATTATTAGACATAAGGATAAACCAATATATGGTTTTCAAGGTCACCCTGAAGTATCTAAAGGTGATGGATTATTAATGGTTAAGAATTTTATTAAAATATGCGGATTGGATGTAGGTGATTGATTTGAGAGTAGCAATAATATACAACAAAGATAGGGACAAAGTAATAAATGTATTTGGAATGCAGAACAAAGAAGTATACAATCCAAAGGTTGTAAAAAGAGTAGCAGAATCTTTAGAAAAAAATGGACACAATGTTGAAATAATAGATGGAAATATGGAGGTTTTTGATAAATTAAAGGATTTCTTTCCCCGAGTTGGAGATGAAAAAAATCGTAGTATAGTATTTAATATGGCCTACGGTATCCAGGGTGAAAGCAGATATACCCATATTCCTTCAATGCTTGAAATGAGTGGAATTCCCTATGTAGGTTCAAATCCCTCGGGACATGCTCTTGCTCTAGACAAGGTTATAACTAAGATTATTCTTCAAAAAAATAATTTGCCAACACCGGATTTTTGGGTTTTTTCATCTAAATCTGAAGATATGAGTGATGTGAAATATCCAGTAATAGTAAAACCTAAGATGGAAAGTGTATCTTTTGGTTTAAGAGTTGTAGATAATGAAGAAGATCTAAAAGATGCTGTAGAATTTATAATTTCCGAATTTCACCAGCAGGCTTTAGTTGAGCAGTTTATTCAGGGGCGAGAATTTGCTGTAGGATTAATTGGTAATAATCCTGTTGAAACCTTCCCGGTATTAGAAATAGACTTGGAAGGAGATCCTAACGCTATACAAACAGTTGATGATAAACAGCACAAACCTAAAAATAAAATTTGTCCAGCTCAAATTTCCGAAGACCTGGCTAAGGAAATGCAGGAAATTAGTAAAAAGGTATTTACCTCTCTTGGTTTGAGAGACTTTGCTAGAGTTGACATAAGGTTAGGACTGGACAACGAAATATATGTACTAGAAGTAAATTCTATGGCTAGTTTAGGATTTGGTGGATCTTACGTAGCTGCTGCAAAAGCTTATGGTTTAGATTACGAAGGTCTTGTAAATAAAATGCTTGATGTAGCTTCTATGAGATATTTTAACCTTGAATCTCTTAAAGAAAAATCTACCGGAAAGAGAATACCTACAAAGGTTAAGATTAGAAGTTATTTAAGAACTAGAGAAGATTATATTATAAAGGTTATAAATGATTTTGTAGATACAAATACTTACACTCAAAATATAGAAGGAGTTAATAAGTTTGGTAACTCCATTAAATCTAAACTTTCTTCTTTAGGATTTACCGCAGAGGTTTTTCCCCAAAGTCAAGTAGGAAATGTGCTGTATCTTACAAATACGGACAATCCTGAAGTGGATGTACTTCTCGTAGGAAACTTGGATAATACGGTAAAACCGGAAAAACATAAATACTTCCAGGATAGAGACAACCGCCTTTACGGCACGGGAGTATGGGAACATAAGGGAGGAATTGCCTCAGCTCTACTTGCTCTTCAGAGTCTAAAATACACTAAAAAATTAAAGAATAAAAAGATAGGCATACTTCTAACAACAGACGACCTGATGCAGGGAAGATTTAGCAAAAAAATAATCAAGGATAAAAGCAAGAATGCTAAAGTTATTTTAGGATTAAATGGTGCTTTTATCCACGGAGGAATGGTTACCAGTCGTTCTGGTTCTGCCAAATACAAAATTTCTATGAATATGAAGAAATTTACAAAAACAGAAGATGTAGCAAAGGCTGTAAATGTATTTATAGAGACTATAAATAAGATGGTGAAGCAAACGGATGAAGATAAAGGTGTCGTAATTTCTCCAAGTAAGATGAATGTAAGCTCTAATATTACCGAACCTTATTTCCACGGAGATTCTACTCTAAATATTAGATTTGGTAATCCTGAACTTTATACAACCTTTGATGATAAGATTAGAAAGATAATCCCTGAAAAGAAATATAAGAATATATACAGTTTTCAAATAGAAGGTAGCGAAAGAAGACCACCAATGCAGCTTACGGCAGAAACAGAAGAAAAATTTGAAGAACTTAAAAAAATTGCCGATGATCTAGATATTATCATATCAAGCGACCATAGATGGAGTTCAAATAACATTGCCTTTTGTGATTCAACTAAGCCTATCATAGATGGTTTTGGACCTTCCGGAAAGAAAGAATTTAGTGGAAGAGAGTATGTATTCACCCACAATATTATAGAAAAAGCCCATTTAATAGCTGTATTTATCGATAATTTAAAATAAAAAGACTGCATCTGCAGTCTTTTTAACTTGCTTTACTTTTCTTACTCTTCAGTAGTTTTTTGAAATTAACTTCTACAATTAGCATCCCTGAAAGTATCATAAGAGCTCCTAAGGTTCCTCTGAATGAAAGCAGTTCATCCAAGAATATATATCCAAAGAATGCTGCAAACACCGGTTCTCCTGTGTAAATCAAAGCCGTATGAGAAGGTGTTGTATATCTTTGAGCTACATTTTGTACTATATAAGCTCCAGAAGTGCAAACTAAACTTAAGAAAACTATATTTCCCCATGCAGGTGGTTCTGTGGGAATAACAGGAGTTTCTATCATAAAAGAAGTTATTAAGCTTAATACTCCTACTACCCCCAGCTGTATCGTAGCAAAAGATATTGATTCTACCTTCACCGTATATTTTCCAACTAATATAATATACATAGCAAAAACAAATGCGCAGAGAAGGGTATATATATCTCCAATATTTACTCCGTCTATATTACCGTTTAAAGTAAGTAATCCTAAGCCTATAAAGGCAATTATAGTACTGAATATGACTTTCTTTTCCGGCACTTTTTTTATAATCAATGCCGAAAACACGGGAACCATTATTACATTAAGCCCTGTAATAAATGCCGACTTTGATACTGAAGTGTAGTTTAACCCAACAGTTTGAAGAGCATAATGCAAAAATAACAATACTCCTAATCCTATTCCGTATTTTACCGTCTGTTTATTTAAATTTTTAAATTTTTTATAGAATATCCCAAAGGATATAAAGAAAGCAAGTAGAAATCTTATGGCTAAAAAGTTGTAAGTTTCTAAAAAATCTAGAGAATTTTTAGTTAATAAAAAAGAAATTCCCCATCCTATAGTTACTAAAAATAAGGCGATGTCCGCCTTTCTTTGATTTGTCATGTTAGTTCTCCTTTACTCTTATACCTTCATCATTATAACTTAAATATCTTGTAGTTTCAATATTATTAAGTTAAAATTAGAAAAAGGAGGTTTATTATGAATTTCGAATATTTATTAGAGGATTTAAAGTCTATCAGGAGGGACCTGCATCAGATTCCTGAAATAGGCTTAGAAGAATACAAAACATCAAAATACATAAAAGAACAACTGGATTTAATTGGAGTGTCCTACGAAGAAGTTGCCGGAACAGGAATTCTGGCAAAACTACCAGGAGATACTTCAGAAAACCCTATATGCTTTAGAGCTGATATGGATGCTCTACCTATTAAAGAACCCTCGGATAAACCTTATTCTTCTACCAATGGTATGATGCATGCATGTGGTCACGACGGCCATATGACTATGGTACTCGGACTAATAAAAGTATTAATAAAGAAAGAGTTAAAAAGAGATATATTATTTTTGTTTCAACCTGGGGAAGAAAATGTCGGTGGTGCTGAAAAAGTACTGGAAGATGTTAATTTTAAAAAATATAAAATTCAAAGTATATACGGATGTCATATAGACCCTTCCATTGAACAAGGTAAAATAGGAATAGCTAAAGGACCTCTAATGGCCCAAGACATCCTATTTGACATATATATAGAAGGAAAGGCTAGTCACGGTGCCGAACCTCATAAGGGTATAGATGCTGTATATGCAGCTTCTCAAATAATAAATATGTATCAAAGCATAGTAAGTAGAAATATAGAACCATTAGAATCCGGAATCATAACTATTGGGAAAATAAGCGGAGGTAGTTTTAGAAATCAAATTCCTGAAAGTGCCAAATTGGAAGGTATAGTAAGAACTTTTAAAGATGAAGTATACGATAACATTCGAAGCAGAATGTCGGAAATAAATGAAGGTCTTTCAAAATCCCTTAATATCAAAATTGAAGATGATTTTTACAACTACTGTCCTTCTGTTATAAATGACGATAAACTATACGACTTATTTATTAAGGATTTCCCTAAGGATAAATTTATACATATTAGTCCTCAAATGATAGCCGAGGATTTCGGTTTTTACAGAAGTCGAATACCTAGTTTATTTTTTCTATTAGGTGCTAGAAATAAAAAACAAGGTTTTACAGCATCTCTTCATAATTCAAAATTTAACTTTGACGAAGAAATTCTAATTAATGGAATAGAAACCTATTATCATATAGTAAAAGTAAATAATCTTATAAGATAAAGGAGAATTCAAATGATATCATACAATACAATAAAGAGAACTTACGAAAATATAAAAAATTACATACATAAAACTCCTTTAGAATTTTCAAGACATCTGAGTTCTAAAGATACTGAAGTTTATCTTAAGCTGGAAAACCAGCAAAAGATGAATTCTTTTAAAGTAAGAGGAGCCTTTAGTAAGTTAACATCATTAAGGGAGGATGAAAAAGCTAACGGGATTCTGGCAGTATCCTCAGGAAATCATGGAGCCAGCGTAAGTTATGCAGCTAGTCTTCTAGGTATTGAAAAATCAAAAATCTACATACCTAAAACTACTCCCCAGGCCAAGGTGGATAAGATAGAGTATTACGGAAGTGAAGTTATTAAAGTAGGTGATACCTACGATGAAGCTCACAATGCTGCTATGTCGCAAATGAAAAAAGAAAAATTAACTTTTATAGATCCCTGTTCAGATGATGAAGTAATATCTGGCCAAGGCACTATCGGGTTGGAAATATTAGAAGATAACCCTAAAATAGATACTATCATTGTGCCAATCGGTGGTGGGGGAATGATTACTGGTATTAGTACTTTCGTTAAGGAAGTAAACCCCGATGTAAAAATAATAGGAGTACAAACTGAAGCTTGTCCAGCTATGATAAAATCTTTAGAAGATAATAAGTGCTATTTAGAGTATCCTTCTAAAGATACTATCTGTGATGCATTAATAGGTGGAGTAGGAGAGATTCCTTTTAAAATGGCTAAGGATTGTATAGATGAAATTCTAGAAATCAAAGAATCAACTATAAAAAAAGCTGTAGGCAAATTATTAGTTGAAGAAAAAATAGTATCAGAACCTTCAGGGGCTATAGGAGTGGCTGCTGTAATGGA
>DPPH01000059.1:2803-3546 GCA_003539375.1 Clostridiales bacterium | reverse complement strand
AAATTGGCTTATAGACTTTCTATTGTTTCTAAGAATTTCTCTATAGGTTGGTTTCCAACTATATCGTGATCTTCATTAATTACAATTTTTGGTACTCCACTTACATTGTATTTGTCAGATAGTTCTGAAAATGTTTGAGCTTCAATCATTTGAGCTTTTATGTTTGGATTTTCTAATGCAAGTTTATGAGCCTTTGCTACAGCTCCAGGACAGTGTGGACACCCAAGGGTTACAAATACTTTTATATCAACTGGAGTTTCGATTTTAGCTATTCTTTCCTTAAGAGCTGATGGTACATCTTCTCCAGCTCCAGAAACCTCTATTAGTCCAGTGATAAGTGAATTTATCTCATGTCCTGCTGGAATTCCGTAAAACTTTATCCCGTGATCTTTTCCTTCATTATCTAATAAAACGATGCTTGGTGTCATTTCAACGTTTAATTCTTCAGCTTTTTCAATATCTTTTTCAATATCGTAAGCTTCTAATTTTATTTTTTCTCCAACTTCTTCTATTTCTTTCATGAAATCTAAGGTATCTTTACAAGTTTCACACCCATCTTCCTTTGTAAAAACTGCTATAGTTACCTCTTTATCCATTTTACTAAACACATCTTTTAAATTCTCTCTAATTTCATCATTAAGTAATGCCATTTTTAAATCCTCCTATTATTTTAGTTTATTTATATATGCATTTGCACTTAGGGCTGCTTTTGCACCTTCACCACTTGAAATTGATATTTGCTT
>DPPH01000059.1:0-2540 GCA_003539375.1 Clostridiales bacterium | reverse complement strand
TTACAAGAACAATCTATTTCAATCTCACCGTTAGGTAAGGTTTTAACTAAATCTCTAAATGGTCCGCTGTTTGGTAATGAACCTATTTCAACAAATATTCCATCAGCTTTTATGTCAAATTCTTTGTCATTTGTTTTATCGTAAACTTTAATACCTTTTACTAATTTTTCTCCGAATATTTCTTTTACTTGAGTTCCAAGATGGATTTCTACATTTTCGAAAGTTGTCAGTTTATCTACAAGGGCTTGTTCTGCTCTCAATACACTTCTCTGTACTAAATATACCTTGTTAGCAATTTTAGCTATATCTATAGCAGCTTCTACCGCTGAATTTCCTCCACCAGCTACAACAACATCTCTTCCTTGGAATAAAGGTCCGTCGCATATTGCACAGTAGGCTACACCTTTCCCGGAAAATTCTTCTTCTCCAGGTACATTTAATTTTCTTGGTTTGCTTCCAGTAGCAATAATTAATGTTTTGGATTTTAACTGAGTTCCATCAGACATAGAAAGATAAAATCTTTCATCTTTTTTTTCTACTTTTTCTACTCTGCTGTCTTTTTTTATCGGTATATCATATTTTTCAACATGTTCTCTAAAAGCACCTACTAGGTCCTCCCCAGGTATAGATTCGTATCCTAAGTAGTTTTCTACTGAAGATGTATCTAAGACCTGTCCGCCGTATTTCTCAGCTATAATACCGGCTTTAAGTCCGTTACGAGTAGCATATAGTGCACTGTTCAAGCCCGCTGGACCTCCACCTATTATAAGTACATCGTACATTTCATTTTCATTTATTTTTTTGACATTATTTTTTAAACTGCTTGAATCAAAATTTAATTCAAATCCCATATTTACACCTCTTATTTATTAATTTAGTGACGCTACTTGAAACTACCTGTATTTTTTAATGCCACCTGGTGGCATTATTTACTTAATATTTTACAAATTGATGATTCGCTGAGCCCTCCAAATATACTTCCGATTTCTTTTAGGCTTAAGGTTGAATTTTTCCTGAAATGTTTAATCATTTTATTTCTTTCTTCTTTATTTTTAATCAATTCTTTATAAGTATAACCTTTTTCATCTAATATATCTTCAAGTTTTATCTCAGCCTCTCTTTTAGTCTTTATACACTCTCTTATGTTATCACAAAGTATCATATCTTTATCGCACAATATATCTTCTTCTGATATTTCTTCATTTAAGTAATTTTTATATGCTTCTACCGAATCCATATCTTTGTAGTTAAAGACTTTAAGAATTTCCTCTATATCCAAAAGATCTTCTTTTCTATTATCCGATGTGTATTCGCAGCAACTGTTCCATTTGCTATCTTCTGCTAAATAATGTATTTCCTTAGTAGTATTAAGTAGATGGTAATAATCTGTAATCATCTCACTTTTATACCTATCTTTGAAAAGCTTTCCTGATGTATTTTTATATATTGAATATGATATATTTATGCTTTTCATGATATTTGATATATCACTTCCGTTGTCGAAAATTATCAGTTCATAGGAATCTTTGCTGTTTATACAGTAGGCATAGAGTTTAAAATCAAATTTCTTTTTAGCCTTCTTTAGTATTTCTATGAATTTTTCTCTTTCAATATCATTCTCAAATAAGTTAACATCAGGCGAACCTATTTGCTTTATATAGTAGGTACCAAAGCTGCTTTTTTCTCTGGCTTCTCTACTCATATTCATCACCTTTTCTATTAACTATTAGTAACTATACATCACTTTCAAGAAAAAGTCAAGTACCGTCCCCGGATATTTGTGTAACATTTTTGTAATATTTTTCTGTGTAGTTGAAGTATTCCACCTTTATGATAAAATATTAAATTATTAATCAAAAAGGAGATTTTATGACTAAGGTATATTTTAAAAAAACATCTACAGAAGATTATGAAAAACTTGGAAGTTATGCAAGGGAACTCTTAGATATAATTGTAAAAGAAGAAGATTATAAATTTAATAAAAAAATGCCCTTAAAGGTGCATTTTGGAGAAAAGGGCAACAAAACTTTTACACCGGCCCATACATATAATGAATTAATCGACTATTTGAAAGAAAAAGGATCAGAGCCTTTTTATATAGAAACCAATGTTTTATATAGGGGAGAAAGAACTACTAGAGATAGCCATATTAATCTTGCTAAAGAACACGGATTTACACAAGTTCCTATAGTAATCGCTGATGGCAATATCGGTGATGAGTACGACGAAATTGAAATAAACAAAGAATATTACAAAAAATGTAAGATTGGAAAGGAATACGGCAAATACAACAAATTTATCGTTTTAAGCCATTTTAAAGGCCATGAAGTAGCTGGATTTGGTGGAGCTTTAAAGCAGCTTGCTATGGGTTTTGCTTCTCGAGGAGGTAAGTTAGCACAGCACTCGGAAATAGCCCCAGTTGTAAAAACAGGAAGATGTATTGGCTGTGGTATCTGTGTAGAAAACTGTGATGTCGATGCTATATCTATAAAAGATGGAGTTGCTTTTCTAAAAAGAAGTAAATGTATAGGCTGTGCCGG
>DPPH01000170.1:1646-2718 GCA_003539375.1 Clostridiales bacterium | reverse complement strand
GCATAAAGCAATAATCAATTTTTATAAAAAAAGAGCCGCTTAAAGCAGCTCTGCTAAATCAATCAAGAATTCTTATAATATTTTCTATACCTAAGACTGTTTCAAAATTTTTGATTTTATCTATGGATTTCATTAGTGAATCTCGAGTAGTATTATGCGTGATAAAAATTAAAGGAACTGTACTTTTTTCAACGTTTTTTTGAACTACAGATTCTATGCTGACATTTTCTTTTCCAAAACTATCAGCAATTTTTCCTAATACTCCCGCTTTATCAACAACTTCAAACCTTACATAATATCTATGTTCTCTCGAAGCTGAAGAAATAATTTTTCCTTTAGTATTAGTTAATAAAACTTCCTTTCCAGTCAGACTGCATATTTTTATAACATCACTTAATACTGCACTGCCTGTAGCCATTCCTCCAGCTCCCTTTCCATATAACATTATCTCCCCTACAGAATTCCCTTCAATAAACAAAGCATTAAACTCGTTTTTAACTGAAGACAGAGGATGATTTTTCTTTATAAATGCAGGTTCTACGGATAACTCAAGGTCTGTTTCAGAATTATCTCCAATAGCCAGAAGCTTAATATTGTATCCCAACTCTGCGGCATATTTTATGTCTTCTTGGTTGATTTTTTTTATGCCCTGGCTTGAGATATCACTTGGACTTACATTTTTTCCAAAGGCAATATTTGATAGGATTGATAATTTATATACTGTATCTTCACCTTCTAAATCCGAAGTTGGATCTGACTCTGCATAGCCTTTATCTTGAGCTATTTTCACAACGTCATAAAAATCCATTTTATGTTCAGCCATCTGAGTCAAAATAAAATTTGTAGTTCCGTTAATTATTCCCATAATTTTCTCGATTTTATTGGAAGATAGATTATCCTTAATTGTATTAATAATAGGAATACCACCACCTACACTAGCTTCAAATTTAAGAGAAGCATTACTTCTACAGCAAATATCATATAAATCCTTGCTGTATGTAGCTACAACGGCTTTATTAGCTGTAACTACATTCTTGTCCTTTAAAAGAGATTTTTTAATATACTCATAATT
>DPPH01000170.1:0-1385 GCA_003539375.1 Clostridiales bacterium | reverse complement strand
ATGTCCTTGTCGTAAAGAATATCATCAAATTTGTTTGTTAAAGCATAGTTTGAGATATCAATATCTCTTTTTTTATCTACATTATTAACCAAAATTCTTTTTACAACTAATTCTTTGCCTAATTCCTTTTGGATTTTATCTTGATTCATTTCTAAGGTTTTTAAAAATCCTGTTCCTACAGTTCCTAATCCAAGCAAACCGATATATATTTTTTCCATAGAGACCTCCGTGTATCCATTATATGTACAAATGTATCTAATTTAAAATCACCTTTTGATATTAACATGATTTTTGAAGTAAATCAATAGATATGTTATCAATTACTATCCGTATTACTAATTCTTATATGATTTACTACATCAGCATTTAAATTATTAAAAAAAAGTTTTAGAGTTGATTCCACTCCAGTAAACTGGTCTTCATAAAAAGGTGCGCCAGCAGTAGATATTATTACAGCCTTACCTCGTTCCTTGTTATTTTTAAAATTTTTACTAAAAAAAGTATTAGCAGCATAGACCATCTGACTTCTATCTACCATAATCTTACCTAAGGTACTTAAGTTATTAAAAAAAACTGGTGTTGCAAAAATAAAATTATCATATTCTTCAAACTTCTCATAAAAGAAATTCATATCGTCTTTAATTACACACTTCTTAAAATTTCTACTGCAGTAGTAGCAGGAAGTACATATTTTAATATCATAATCTAAAAGATTTACTTTTTCTACGTAAGCTCCTTCTTTTTCCAATTTTTCAATGTATTTCATCAAAGCAGTGTCGGTATTTTTATTCTTTCTGTGACTTGCCATTATAGCAAAATATCTTTCATTACTCATAAAAACTCCTGTGGTTATTTATTTTCTTTATTTGATTTTATCAGAGGAATTATATATTTCAACAAAAAATAACAATTATTTTGATTTAAAGTGTTTTAAAATAATATAATTGGATATAAATATAAATAAGGATATTATTTCAGGGAGGTGATGTATTGACGACGGAAATTTTAATAGCTTATGGTGTTTTAGCCTTAGCTATATTTTTATTTGTTTCAGAATTAGTAAGACCTGATATTACAGCTATCATTATAATGGTAGTATTGGCATGGACTGGATTAATTGAAATCAATCAAGCCTTCTCTGGATTTTCAAGTAATGCAGTAGTATCAATAATGGCTGTAATGATAATGGGCTACGGTATAGATAGGTCTGGGATAATGAATGTAGTATCTGAAAAAATAACCAAGGCAGCGGGAACGTCTCAGAAAAAAATACTTGCAATGGTATCCGGTACCGTTGGTCTAATATCTTCCTTTATGCAGAATATTGGCGCTACAGCCTTATTTTTACCGGCTCTTATGAAAATATCTAAGAAGACAAAAATTAG
>DPPH01000159.1 GCA_003539375.1 Clostridiales bacterium | reverse complement strand
AAAAATTGATTATTGCTTTATGCTGTGATATATTTAATAAATGGGGTTAGGAGGCATTTATGTTGTTAGAATTTTTAAAAACTTTTCTATTAATAATCGCGGCTGAAGTAGGAGATAAAACTCAAATATTAGCTTTGTCTTTTTCTTTATCTTACAGTATTAAGGAAATCTTTTACGGATTTTTGTTAGGTTCAACTGCAAGCCTCGGTTTAGCTGTAGTAGCAGGTCAAATTATAAGCAATCTGATATCAGCGGAATATTTATACTATTTATCTGCGGGAATTTTTCTATTTTTTGGATTTTTAAATATAATAAAATATAGTGAGAATCCTGAGAAAAAGAATTTCAATATTAAAAATAAAATATTCCTTATAGCATTGACTTTTTTCATAGTGGAACTAGGAGATAAAACTCAATTTTCAGCTTTTGCCGTAGCTTCTAAGTCAAGTTATCCAATGGCTAATTTAATAGGTGGAATAGTATCTATACTGTCGGTTAGCGTTATTTTCATAATTATGAGTAGAAAATTAGGTTCAAGATTACCGGAAAAAACTATAAAAATTTCTTCATCTTTTGTGTTCATTATAATTGGAATAGTTAATTTAACTTATGGTCTTCCAGGATTTATTAAAAACTCTATTTACTATTTGCTTTTTATGATTCTTATAGTTGGTTTGTATATATTTATCTCTATAAGATTTTATAAAATGACTAAAAAAGAAGATAATTCCCTCAGAAGATCTTCAAAAAAATTATACGACTACTACAATAAATTAAGCAATTACATTGACAATATATGTTTAGGGTCTGAAGCATGCGGAAACTGTATGGAAGAAAACTGCATAATAGGTTATACAAAAGAAATTATTACCGACATAATATACAATCGTGATGTTAAGGAAAAGGAAAAAAAAGAACTCTATCCGAGTTTGAAAAAAAACTTCAACAGGGAAAGAGTTTATGCAAGCTTAAGTATTATAATAAGCTTTCTAGATGAACATCCTGAGTATACAGATGAAGAATTGTCTGTACTTAACAAAACAAGAAATAATTTAGAAATAATTTTGTTTGGTAAGTCTTTGAAATTCAAAAATATAGATTACTACTTAGAACATATATCAGCTCTTGATAATAAGGCAGTTAAAAAAATAAAATTTTATTTAAATAAGAAATCATTCTAACTTAGATTTCCTAATAAATAAGGATGTAAGTAGAAATACTGTAACCGCAACTAGTATTATAGTTGAACCAGATGGAATGTTAAAAGTATAAGAAATATATAGGCCTGAAAAGCTTAATAGTATTCCAAAAATAATGGATAGAACCATTATTTTTTTTAAGTCTTTTGTAAATAATTTTGATATTGCAGGTGGTATAGTTAATAATGCAATGGCTAAAATAATACCTGCTACCTTTATTAATATAACTATACTCAAAGATACCAAAATAAAAAGCAAATATTCTAATCTTACAACGTTTACTCCCATAACTTTAAGATATTCTTCGTCAAAAAGATATGCTTTCCAATAGTTAAATCCTGCTGATATTATTAATACTATTATAAAACCTAAAAGAGACATTATTTTTATATAACTTGTAGATACAGTTAAAATATCCCCGAATAAGTATGAAGTCATGTCCGGTTGATAACCTGAAGACATAGATATAAATAAAATCCCTAATGCCATACCAACGGCCCAAAACATGCCTATTAATGTGTCTGATTTGGTTTTAGTTTCTCTTCTTATTTTTGATATGCTGAGAGCAGCAATTACGGCAAAGACAAGCCCTCCAATTATTGGTTCGAAGCCTAATAAATATCCTAATCCTATTCCACCAAAAGAAGTATGAGCAATTCCTCCACTCATACTAACTAATTTCTTTTCTACTATAATGGTTCCAATAATTCCGCATACTATACTTGCAATCAACGAAGAAATTACTGCATTTCTTAAAAATGTATATTCAAATAAAGCTTCAATCATCTAGACCCTCACCTTCTTTACCCATTCTTTTAAGTACTGCTCCACTCTGAAGGAGTAAGTTGATAGGACAGTTATATACATCTTTTAAACTATCTTCTGTAATTGACTCGTCCTCATCGTGATAATGAATCCCTTGATTTAGACAAGCAATACTATCAATATATTTGTAAACATACTCCATGTCATGGGTTATTACTAAAATAGTTTTATTTTTATTTAATTCTTTTAGAATTTCGAATATCTCTCTTTTAGCTTCACTATCTAAATTTGAAGTAGGTTCATCAAGCATTAAAACATCAGGATTATTTACAAGGGTTCTTCCAATTAAGACCCTTTGTAGTTGACCACCGGAAAGTTCACCTATCTGCCTATTTTTTAGGTGGTAAATATCCAGTTTTTTCATGACCTCTACTGCTTCTTCTTTATCTTTTTTAGAATATTTTTTAAAGGCCTTGAAGTTGTGATCAAGCTTACCCATAAGAATTACATCCTTTACAAGTATAGGAAAACTCTTGTCGAAACTCGTAGTCTGTGGAACATACCCTAGTTTTATATTGTCTTTTATCTTCACTTCACCAAGTTTAGGCTTTATTAAGCCTAATATAACTTTAAATAATGTAGATTTACCTCCTCCATTAGGACCAATTATACCTAGGAATGATTTGTTTCTAACATTTAAATTTATGTCTTTTAAGGCAACTACATCTCCATAATTTACCTGAAGATTTTTAATTTGTATATCATACATATCTAACACCTACTCCAACACTTTTTTGAATTTATTTTTTATTTCATTCATATTTTCAATATAATCTCCTGATAAAGGAGCCACCTCAACTACTTCTCCACCTATTTCTTGAGCTATAATTTTAGCCTGGCTACTGTCGAATTCCTCCTGATAAAAAACTACTTTTATATTATTTTCTTTAGCGAAATCTACTACATTTTGAATTCTTACAGCTGTAGCTTCTTTTCCATCTTCTTCTATAGTTATCATATCTAAGTTATAGTCCTCGGCAAAGTAACTGAAGGCAGGATGGTATATAATAAAAGCTTTGGTTTTTAGTTGATTAAAAGTATTCTCCATTTCTTCATCTAATTCTTGTAGTTGTTTTATATATTCATTCGCATTTTTATTATAAATATCTTTATTTAAGCTATCAGCTTCTATCATATAGTCTCTAATAGCCTCAATAATTGTAACCACTCTTTTTGGTGATAACCATATATGGGGGTCTACTTCTCCTTCTTCGTGGTCGTGATCATCATGGTTTTCATGATCTTCTCCTATAAATAAAAGTTCATGGTTTTCCATTACTTTCTTTTGAAGATCTATAAGTATTATTTCTTCATTTAGGTCTTTAAGTTTAGGTAGTATAAAGGCTTTCTCACTTTCTACTCCAATAGAGAAATAAACATCTCCATTGCTTATATCCTGCATCTCCTTTGGGCTTGGCTGATAGTTTGCCGGGCTGTATCC
>DPPH01000054.1:2102-5282 GCA_003539375.1 Clostridiales bacterium | reverse complement strand
AGAAGTCAGGAGGTGTAAATATGGCGAGATATACAGGATCAGTATGTAGATTATGCAGAAGAGAAAAAACTAAGCTATATCTTAAAGGAGATAGATGCTATACAGATAAATGTGCTATAAGTAGAAGAAATTATGAACCGGGACAGCACGGACAATCAAGAAAAAAATTATCTAACCACGCTACTCAGTTAAGAGAAAAGCAAAAAGTTAAAAGATACTATGGTTTATTAGAAAATAAATTTAGGACATATTTTGAAATGGCCGACAATATGCATGGAGTAACTGGTGAAAACCTACTTAAAATTTTAGAGTCAAGATTAGATAATGTTGTATATAGACTAGGATTAGCAAGCTCAAGAGCTGAAGCTAGACAATTAGTTGTACATGGACATTTCTCATTAAACGGTCATAAAGCAGATGTACCATCTATGCAAGTAAGTAAAGGTGATGTAATAGAAGTTAAAAATAAGAGTAAGAGTTCTGAAAAATTCAAAGCTATTGCAGAAAACCACAAAACAACTGTACCTCAATGGTTGGAAGTTGATGTTGAGAAGATGACTGGTAGAGTAGTTGGAGAACCAGTAAGAGAGGACATAGAATTGCCAATAGAAGAACACTTAATAGTTGAGTGGTATTCTAAGTAATGTATAAACTATCCTCAACAATAAAACAAACAAAGGAGGGCTCTTTAGATGATAGAAATTGAAAAACCTAGCATCACGATGATAGATAAGAACGAAGAAAACACTTATGGAAAAATAATTGTAGAGCCATTAGAAAGAGGATATGGTACAACTTTAGGGAATTCATTAAGAAGAATTTTGCTTTCCTCTTTACCTGGTGCAGCGGTTACATCAATCAATATTCAAAGTGTACTGCATGAATTTTCTACTATGCCAGGAGTTAGAGAAGATGTTACTGAAATTATTCAGAACATTAAAAATATAGCTGCTGTAATGCACTCTGAAGAACCTGTTACTTTACTGATAGACGCAAAAGGCGAATGTGAAGTAACAGCTGGAGACATTATAACAGGTGGCGAAGTTGACATAGTAAATGAAGACTTACATATTGCTACTTTAGAAGAAGGCTCAGAACTTATTATTGAGCTGGAAATGGAAAAAGGTAGAGGCTATGTAAGTGCTGAAAACAACAAAAAAGATTCTCATTCTATAGGTGTTATACCAATAGATTCTATATATACTCCGGTTAAAAAAGTAAACTTTTTAGTTGAAAACACCAGAGTTGGAAACAGAACAGATTTCGATAAATTGATACTGGAAATTTGGACTGATGGAACTATAGAACCTGAAGAAGCTGTTTCTATTGGTTCTAAAATTATGAACGAACATCTAAATCTTTTCATATCCTTAACAGAACATATAAATGATGTTGAAATAATGGTTGAAAAAGAAGAAGATGAAAAAGAGAAGGTCTTAGAAATGACTATTGAAGAATTAGACTTATCAGTAAGATCTTACAACTGTTTGAAAAGAGCAGGAATTAATTCAGTTGAAGAATTAACTGAAAAAACTGAAGATGATATGATGAAAGTTAGAAATTTAGGTAAAAAATCCCTACAAGAAGTAAGAGATAAACTTGGAGAATTAGGGCAATCCCTAAAAAAAGAAGAAGAGTAACTGAAAAGGAGGGTTAAGTATGGGCAAACATAGAAAACTTGGTCGCCCAACAGACCAGAGAGTAGCTATGCTGAGAAACATGACAGCTAGTTTAATAGATAACGGAAGAATTAAAACTACAGAAACTAGAGCTAAAGAAGTAAGACAAACTGTAGATAAAATGATAACCCTTGGCAAGAAGGGCGATCTCCATTCTAGACGTCAAGCTCTCGCATATATTTACGATAAAAATGTTGTAAATAAATTATTTGAAGATGTTGCACCAAAATATGAAGATAGAAACGGTGGATACACAAGAATTTTAAAGCTTGGTCCACGTAGAGGCGACAACGCCGAAATGGTAATAATAGAGTTGGTTTAACTATTAGGGGATTAAGCATCGTATTGATGTCTTAATCCTTTATAATTATTTGATAGAGAGAATGAATGGTGATTATGAGAGATAACCTTAACATAAATAAAGAAAATATTATAGAAATTAAAAATGTTAGTTTTAAATACGGTGAGGAAGAAAACCTTGCTGTTAAAAATATAAATCTAAATATAAAAGCTGGAGAATTTGTTTCTATTTTAGGTCATAACGGCTCAGGAAAATCTACTCTGGCAAAACTTATCAACTCTATTCTACTGCCTTTTGAAGGAGAAGTTCTGGTAAAAGGTATGAATACTAAAGATAAAGAAAAATTATGGGAAATTAGAAGCACAGCTGGTATGGTTTTTCAAAATCCAGACAATCAACTTGTAGGGACTGTGGTTGAAGAAGATGTAGCTTTTGGACCGGAAAACCAGGGAGTTGACCCAAAACTTATCAGACAAATTGTAGACGAATCTCTTAAAAAGGTTGATATGTATGAATTCAGAAAAAGACCACCACATTTATTATCCGGAGGACAAAAGCAGCGAATTGCAATTGCTGGTGTTTTAGCTTTAAATTCTGATTGTATAATACTTGATGAACCTACTGCTATGTTAGATCCAGAAGGTAGAGAAGAAGTTATGGATACTATAAAAATGCTTAATAAAGAACAGAATAAGACAATAGTATTAATAACGCATTTTATGGACGAGGCTGTTGAAGCTGATAGAGTCATAATAATGGATGAAGGGGAATTAAAACTTGATGGAAAACCTAGAGACGTTTTTTCAAAAGTTGAAGAGATAAAACGTTATGGATTGGATGTTCCTCAAGTAACAGAACTTGCAAAAGAACTAAAAAATGAAGGGATAAAACTATCCGATAATATAATCCATATAGAAGAGCTGGTGAGTGAATTATGTCAATAAAAATTGAAAACTTAACATTTAAGTACAGCGAAGGAACTCAGTTTGAGACTAAAGCTCTTGATAATATAAATATGGAGATAAAAAAAGGCGAATTTGTAGGTATAATAGGACATACTGGTTCAGGTAAATCCACCTTAATACAACACTTCAACGGTTTAATGAAACCTGATGAAGGAGATGTAATAGTAGAAGGTAAAAGTTTAAAAAACAAAAGCACAAAACTAAACCTTATTAGACAAACAGTAGGATTAGTTTT
>DPPH01000054.1:0-1951 GCA_003539375.1 Clostridiales bacterium | reverse complement strand
ATAGTAGAAGGTAAAAGCCTTAAAAACAAAAATACAAAATTAAATCTTATTAGACAAACTGTAGGATTAGTTTTTCAATATCCTGAATACCAACTCTTCGAAGAAACTGTTTATGAAGATGTTGCATATGGACCTAAAAACTTAGATTTAGATGATAAAGAAATTGAAAACCGCGTTAGATATGCTTTAGATTTAGTAGGATTTGATTTTGATGAAATCAAAGATAAATCACCTTTTGACTTAAGTGGAGGTCAAAAAAGAAGGGTAGCGATTGCGGGAGTACTAGCGATGAAACCAAAATATTTAATACTAGATGAACCTACAGCTGGTTTAGATCCTGCAGGTAGAAACGAAATTTTAGGACAAGTTGAAAAACTTCACGAAAAGAGTGAGATTACTGTTATACTAGTATCCCACAGCATGGAAGATATAGCCAGATTAGTAGATTACATATACGTATTAAACAAAGGAAAACTACATATGGAAGGGACACCTAAGGAAGTTTATTCTCAATCAGAAGAGCTAAAGAGAATTGGTTTAGGAGTACCTCAAATTGTTGATATAATGAAAGAATTAAAAGCTAAGGGCTTTAATGTTAATACAGATATTTTTAATATTCAAGATGCAAAAAATGAAATATTAAAGGTCATCAGGAGTAAATCAAATGTTTAAAAATATAACTATAGGACAGCATTATCCAATTGAATCATATATTCACAACTTAGATCCTAGAGTAAAGATTATTATAACCTTTTTATTTATTATATCCCTATTTATAGTAGATAACTTTACAGCCTATTTGTTTGTTGTACTATTTTTAGGTGTAGTGGTTATACTTTCCAAGGTGCCGTTTCTAATGGTTGTAAAAGGTTTAAAGCCAATATTGATAATAATCATAATTACCTTTCTAATAAATGTTTTTATGACATCAGGCCAGGTTATTTATACAATAGGACCTTTAGATATCACAAGAGAAGGACTTAGACAAGCTGGATTTATGGGTCTAAGGCTAATACTTTTAATAATGGGAACATCTATGTTAACATTGACTACATCACCGATATTACTTACAGATGGTATAGAAAGTTTGCTCAATCCTTATAAAAGAATTGGACTACCAGCTCATGAATTGGCAATGATGATGACTATAGCTTTACGATTTATCCCGACTTTAATGGAGGAAACAGAAAAGATAATGAAAGCACAAAAAGCCAGAGGAGCAGATTTTGAAAGTGGAAATATTTTCAAGAGAGCTAAGAGTTTAGTACCTCTACTGGTGCCTTTATTCGTAAGTGCTTTTAGAAGGGCAGATGACTTAGCTATGGCTATGGAAGCGAGATGCTATAGAGGTGGAGAAAATCGTACTAGGATGAGACAGTTAGGTATAACAAGAAAAGATATTTATGCTGTTATTTTCACAACTCTATACATTGGATTGGTAATATACAGTAGAATCTATTGGTGATACCATGAATGAAAGAAACATTAAAATAATCATAAAATACCTAGGTAAAAACTACCACGGGTGGCAGAAACAATTTGGAGAAAAAACCATTCAAGGGGAAATTGAAAAAGCTGCAGAAAAAGTATTTAAACAAAAAATTGATTTGATAGGTTCCGGAAGAACTGATGCAGGGGTACATGCCTTAGGACAAACGGCAAATTTTAAAATCAAAAACAATATACCTGAAGAAAAGGTACTTTATGCCTTAAACTCTAATCTTCCTAAGGATATACGGGTAGTAGATTCTAGAGAAGTTGATATGGAATTTCACTCAAGATATAATGCTATAGGCAAAACTTATCAGTACAATATATACAATAGTAGAATAATAGATCCTTTTAGAAAAGATACTTCTTATTTTATACCTTACAAATTAGATATTGATAAAATATTTAGAAGTAAAGATTATTTTATAGGCGAGCATGATTTCCAAGCATTTATGGCAGC
>DPPH01000188.1:3080-3205 GCA_003539375.1 Clostridiales bacterium | reverse complement strand
GGTATTCGAGCAACAAAAGACATTAAGCTACACAATCATGATGTGCTGGCACTGGTACCAGAATATAAACCAAGACATCATTAGAAAAGACCAAAAAGGCCAGACTATCATAAGGGAATAGAACG
>DPPH01000188.1:0-2699 GCA_003539375.1 Clostridiales bacterium | reverse complement strand
TCCTAGAACAAAATATATGAGTAAAACATTTCTTTAAATATCCACTCCCAAATGATATCATATAAATAATAACAGATATTAAAATAATCTTGAAAAACGAACAAACGTTTGATATAATTATAGCAACAAAAATAGAAGGAGGTATCAATGGATAACTCTATAAAACCAATCGTTAAATGGGTTGGTGGGAAAAGACAAATAATAAGTAATATAAAGAAATACATTCCAAAAAAATATAGTACATATTACGAGCCCTTTGTAGGGGGAGGAGCTGTATTATTTGATATAAAGCCCCAAAAAGCAGTTATAAACGATGTAAATGAAGAACTAATTAATCTATATAAAGTAGTAAAAGAAAAACCAGATGAATTGATAGATACTTTAAAAAAACATAAAAATGAACAAGAATACTACTATCAAATCAGAGAATTAGATAGAGATAAAGAAAAATTCGATAGTTTGTCGGATGTAGAAAGAGCTGCAAGAATACACTTTCTAAATAAAACTTGTTACAATGGTATGTTTCGTGTAAATAGTTCAGGAGAGTTTAATGTTCCTTTTGGAAGGTATAAAAATCCGGACATAGTAAACAAAAAAACAATAAAAGCAGTAAGCAAATTTCTAAATAAAAGTAACGTAAAAATAAGAAACTGTGATTTTGAAGAAGCGGTAAAAGGAATAAGAAAAGAAGCATTTGTATATTTTGATCCTCCATATGATCCTATATCAGATAGTTCAAGCTTTACGGGCTATGATAAATCTGGATTTGATAGAGAAGAACAAAAAAGACTAAAAAACCTATGTGACAAACTGAATAAAAGAGGGGTAAGATTTTTACTTTCAAACTCTTCAACTAAATTTATAAGAGAATTATACAATGATTATAAAATTGAACCCGTTATGGCTAAAAGAGCTATAAATTCGAAAGCGGATAAAAGAGGAGAAATAGAAGAGGTCTTGGTGAGAAACTATGAGTAAAACCAAAAATGATAAAGCCTGGGAAAAACTCTTTGATAAATATAGCATTAAAAATACAATAGAAGAAAAAGGATACTTTAAAATTACCTCTACGCAAATTAAAGAATTTAGAGAACCAAGGTTAGCTACAAAGTTTGATCATAGAAATCACTTGCCATCACTATTTAAAAAGAGATACAACATTTTACCTATAACTAGAGGAAGTTATATAATTTCAAAATTTGAAGCCTATGAGAACTTAGAAGAAAAAGGAAAAGAAATATTCAAGGCGAAATTTCCTACATATATACAATCAATAGACTATAAAAAAATAACTAGTGAAGCGGTAGCATTGAATTGTGCCTACACAGCAGGAATAATAGATGACTTTGTATCAGATAAAGATATAAAACCAACAGTTTCTGGTAGAATGAGTTCTTCTGGATTTGAATTTAACATAAATCTAAAAAATTCAAAAGAAAAGCTCCCAATTGAAGTTAAGAATTCTCAAATTGAGATAGATGGCGGCTATGAAGGTAAAGATTACTTAACCCTCATTGAAGCAAAAAATACTATACCAGAAGATTTTCTAATAAGACAGGTATATTATCCGTTTAGATTATGGGAAAGTAAAATAAACAAACCTATTAAGAATATTTTTATGACCTATTCAAATGATATATTTTCACTATATGAATATGAATTCAAAGATAAATATAATTATAACAGTCTAGTTCTTGTAAAAAAGAAAAACTATATTATAGAACAGGATAGAGACATATCATTAGATGAAATCTTAAGAGTATTAGAAACAGTACAAGTAGTAGAAGAACCAGAGGTACCATTTCCACAAGCAGATAGCTTTCCTAGAGTTATTAATCTTGCAGAACTAGTATCACAGGAATCAAGAAGTAAAACCTTTATATACGAAAACTACGACTTTGATCCTAGACAAAGTGACTATTATACAAATGCTGCAAGATATTTAGGATTAATAGAAAAATTCAAAATAAAAAACAAACCAAATTATAAGATTACTAAAACAGGAGATAAAATTTTTAACTACCCATATAAAGAAAGACAGCTAAAGTTAGCTGAACTGATACTACAGCATAAGGTATTTAATAAGGTATTTAGAGAAAGTATAAAATATGGAACAATCCTATCAAAACAAGAAATAGTAACTATAATGCACGAATCAAACCTATACAATGTAATTAGAGAAGACACTTATGAAAGAAGAGCTTCTACCATTTCCGGATGGTTAAATTGGATACTAGAATTAGTGGAAAACAACTAAAAAGACAAGGACTATACTATGATAACAAAAACTAAACCTAAAGAATTTGAACTTGAAACTGGAACATTATGGAGTTTTAAAGAAAGAGGTAGTTGGGCAACACATAATGGAAATTATCGTGGGAACTGGTCTCCATATATTCCTAGAAATATAATATTGAGATATTCAAGAGAAGGAGATACAATTTTAGATCAATTTGTAGGAAGCGGAACTACATTAGTAGAAGCAAATTTGCTTGGGAGAAAAAGCATAGGAATAGATATTAACCCAAAAGCCCTAGACATATGTAGAAATAATATGAAAACCTTAAACTTTCAGGGAAATATCAGATTGAAGCAAGGAGATGCTAGAAATTTAAACTTTTTATCAGATGAATCCATTGATCTAATATGCACCCACCCTCCTTATGCAAATATAATTAAATACAGTAAAGATATAAAAG
>DPPH01000264.1 GCA_003539375.1 Clostridiales bacterium | reverse complement strand
GGTATTGATGTTTCTAAAGGCAAAAGCATGGTTGCGATTCTTCGCCCTTTTGGTGAAATTGTTTCTTCACCATTTGAAATTCACCATACATCCGGTGATATCCGTTTACTCATCAAACAGATTAAATCCATTGCCGGTGAAACAAGGATTGTTATGGAACATACCGGTCATTATTATGAACCCTTGGCCCATGAACTCTCAAATGCTAATCTCTTTGTGAGTACTGTTAATCCAAAACTAATTAAGGATTTTGGGAACAATACTCTCCGCAAAGTTAAAACCGACAAAGCAGATGCTCTCAAAATAGCTCGTTACACACTTGACAATTGGACCGACTTGAAAGAATATAGTCTTATGGATGAAATTCGTAATCAACTTAAAACTATGAATCGCCAGTTTAGTTTTTACATGAAGCATAAATCGGCTATGAAAAACAACTTTATCAAGATTCTTGATCAGACCTACCCTGGTGTTAACACCTACTTTGACGGCCCTGCTCGTGATGATGGTAGTCAAAAATGGGTTGATTTCGCCACCACATATTGGCATGTGGATTGTGTTCGTAAAATGTCTCTTAGCACTTTTACTGACCATTATCAAAAATGGTGTAAAAGGAAGAAGTATAACTTCAGCAAATATAAAGCTGAAGAAATCTATGGAACAGCTAAGGAACTCGTTCCTGTACTTCCAAAAGATTCGCTTACGAAGCTCATTGTAAAACAGGCTTCTGATCAACTGAACTCAACTTCTAAAACAGTAGAAGAACTTCGTACACTTATGAACGAAACAGCCTCACATCTTCCTGAATATCCTATTGTCATGGCTATGCAGGGCGTTGGGCCTTCATTAGGACCTCAACTCATGGCTGAGATAGGTGATGTTACTCGATTCAATCACAAGGGTGCTCTCGCTGCTTTTGCAGGTGTAGATCCTGGAGTTAATGATTCAGGTTCACGTCATCAGAAAAGTGTTAAAACAACGAAACGTGGTTCTGCAAACTTGCGTAAAACATTATTCCAAGTGATGGATGGTCTTATTAAAACCAAGCCCATTAACGATCCTGTGTATCTTTTTATGGATAAAAAACGTGCACAAGGAAAACCATACTATGTTTACATGACCGCAGGTGCTAACAAGTTTCTTCGCATCTATTATGGTCGACTTAAAGAATACTTAAATACTCTTACCTAAACATTTCTAAAATTATTCGTTAAGGTCAGCTTAAAAGGTGACCTATTTGTCGTGTTAACTTTTATCAAAGAAACTATCTATATAATATTTCTATTTTTCTATTGACTTTTTCTTTGCAGGCTTATTTAATTGTATCACGTTAAGTAAAGATTTGTGCTATTTACTGTAACCTATCCAATTATTCTAGTAATATGTCTTATTCTATTTTTTACGATAAAATTCATTTATATGATAATTTATACAATAGTTCGATATTTTTATATAACTTTCTAAAAAAAACAATCTTTATCTCGCTTTACTTTTATATTTTTAGGTATAGACTGGATAGTATTACCACATTCTTTATAAAAAATTATAAAGCCACAGCTTCTAAACAATACTATGGCTTTATATTATTGAATGAGTTTATAGATGATGTTTTTGTCTATAATAATCCCCTATAAATCAGATTCAGTTATATTTATATCATAGGTTTTTGCTCGTGTTGTTATTCTTGTTCCATCAGTTGTAGTACTAACACCTAATATGTCACCCCCAATACTAATTGTTATTCCTTCAACAGTGTATGTAAAACTAACAGTACGACTTATTCTACCAGAAGTATTGTATTTTTCAATATTAAAATCGCCACCTTGCATTGATAAAGAACTAGAAGTAACTCCAGGTAAATACATTAATGGTGATCCTAAACTTTCAATATAAACAAGTTCATTAGAATATTGATTCCAAACATATCTTACTTCTGTTGCAATGTATACCACTTGGTTATAAGAATCGCCCGATATAGTGCCGGCATGTTTATCAACTGTCTTATATTTCAAAATCTCAACAGGACTTCGTGTAATAATGATTTCGCTAGCAGTTTCTTTTTCTAAAGCATCAGCTTCTTCATAAGAGATATTTTTTTCTATTGCTAAACTGGCAACAAACCGTTCCCTAGAATCTCTAGGATAGTCATTTAAATTAATTTCCTTTTGTAGATTAGTTTCATCTTTAATTACTAAATCACTTCCATACACTGCTGTTGAAAATAACATGATACATACAATAATTAATAATAAAATTTTTATTTTTTTCATTTATTTCTCCTCTGTTCTTATTTTTTATTTCTAAAATAGTAGTTTAACTACAAACAAATTGTTTTGCAAATCTCAAATAAAATTATGTTCCCTACATATTCTCCGGCATTTCCGGCTGATAGTAGAATAAAGCACTACATGTATTTACAGATGTAGCAGCAATTAATAGAGCAAATGAAGCTACAACTGAAAATAACTTTGATTTAAACATATACTAACTCCTTTTTATCTTATAATTAAAAATATTTTGATTTTTTATTAAAGATTGCAATCTCACCCTGACTATACCATAGGTATTTTTTATGTCAATGGGTTAGTGGCGAATAGGCCTTTTTTGGTGGCGAATAGTTTGAAATTCTTTAATTATCCTTATATAAAAAAGCTCACTAGTTTTTACTAAACCTAGTAAGCTTCTTCTTATTTTCAATATAAGTATTTATAATCTGTTACTAATTTATACTTGGAAGTCTTTCACCTATGTATTTAATGCTGTATTTATATATGAATATAGAAGATAGGGAAATTAGACCTATATCCAATAGTATTATAAGTGTAAAATTTAAGTCTATTTTCAAAAACAAATAATTCAAACCTACAAGTGCTGCTATAAATATAAGATTTGCTACCATGCCTATTAAAACATTTAGGTTTTGCTTTACGGCTCTCTGAGGGTTGGTCCAATCAAGTAAAGGTCGCTTTAAATCAACGATGAGACCTATTAAACTCAATGGGATTCCTCCCAGAAATCCAACAACAAATGGAATCAAAAGATAAATTAAGTCGAGTTTTACAAAATAGTTAAATCCAATGGTTATAGCCAGTATAGTAGCCAGGTGAAGAACCATCGGGGATATTATCCTGCCTATTATGTGGCTGGAGTAGTTAATAGGCAGTGACCTGTCTATCCAAAAGTGCTTTCCTTCTCTTGAGAAGGTTGTAGAAGCCGTAGGATTAAGCAAGGAAAACATCATAAAGGCTCCGGCAAATATTAATAAGGCAGTTTCTAAATTTGCTTCTATTAAACCTATTATAGGACTCATCATGTCTCCAGTACCGGTCATTAAAGGCATGACTATAAAGATAAAAGGTATTATGATTACTGTGCTAACACAGTTGAAAAGATAAATAGGAGTCCTAAGTAGGACTTTAAAGTCCTTTAAAAATATACTTATAAATTGAGGTGAAGATTTAAGTACTGCTGA
>DPPH01000150.1 GCA_003539375.1 Clostridiales bacterium | reverse complement strand
TCCCATCGCCCATTCCAATTGAAGGCGCGCTACTTTACCTAAAGGGAGAAAAATTAACAGCAGAAATACCATCTGAGGATGTGTTTTTAGAAACAGATGATGAAATTAGTGGTATAGACAGTGTAGATGAAATAGTATATGCTTACTGTACAGAATTTATAGTCCTTAATACTGATGTAACTAGAAGAGAGTTTTTAAGACAAATACAAAATCAGGGAGATTCTATCGTATGTATCAAAAATGATAATATTTTAAAAACTCATATACATACAAACAACCCAGGTAAAATTCTAGAAATGGCATCTAGACACGGAGAGTTAACAAATATTAAGATTGAAAATATGAAAGAACAGTTTAGAGAAAAGAATAAAAAGAAAAAGAAAGAGGCAAAAAAATACAGCTTTATTTCAATTGGAATGGGCGATGGGATCAAAGAGCTTTTCAAGGATTTAATGGTAGATGAATTTATATCCGGGGGACAGACAATGAATCCTAGTACTCAAGATATATTAAATTCTATAGACAAAGTTACAGGAGAACATGTATTTATTTTACCAAACAACAGTAATATAATTTTAGCAGCAAATCAAGCAGCAGAGTTATCGGAAAGAGATATACATGTACTACCTACTAAAACTATACCTCAAGGTGTATCAGCTATGCTAGCTTTTAATGAAGAAGTAGAACCTGAGATAAATGAAGAAAGTATGTTAGAAGCAATAAAAGAAGTTAAGACAGGACAGGTGACCTATGCGGTTAGAGACACTTCAGTAGATACAAAAAATATTAAAAAAGACGATATCATTGGAATTCATGATGGGAAAATAGTGTCTCATGGAGAAAACATGGATGAAGTTGTACTTGAATTAGCAAAGGAAATGATAGATGAAGATAGCTATTTAATTACTGTTTTTTACGGAGAAGATATAGCTGAAGAAAAAGCAAAGGAAATAAAAGAAACTTTAGCTGAAATTGCACCAGAATGTGATGTTGAACTTATAAATGGAGGTCAACCACTATATTACTATATAATTTCAGTTGAATAAAGTGGTGATTATTTGGAAAATATACTATACCAGAAGGTTAGTATAATAAATGGAATAGGTCCTAAGTATGAAAAATATCTAAATAATATAGGTATTAGAACTGTTAGAGACCTATTTTATTATACTCCTTATGATTATGAAGATAGAAGAAATCCAGTTCTCTTAAGGGACACAAAAATAAATGAAAAAAATTTAATTAAAATAAAGATTTATAAAGAACCGAAGCTGATAAAAACTAGAGGTAAATTAACTATATTAATTACAGAAGGTTACGACGAGTCAGGTAAAATAGAGATTAAGTGGTTTAATCAAAGTTATATAAAGAATAAAATAAGTGTAAATAAAACTTATTACTTATATGGGAAAATTATTGAAGAGAAGGGTAGATATAGTATTACTAACCCTGAATTTAGTTTAAATCTAGGAGATAGAATGGGCATTATATACCCAAAATATTCTCTAACAAAAGGTTTGACTAACAACTTTATGCTTAAAATCATTAAGAGATTATTTAAAGATTACTATAAAAATCTCGAGGAAATAATTCCTAAAGAAGTATCAAACATATATAATCTTGCTTCAAGAAAAGAAGCTATAAAAAATATACATTATCCTAATGATTTTAAAAAATTAAAAAAAGCTATTGAATATGTAGAAATTGAAAAATTGGTTTTAATGCAGATAGCCTTTGAAAAAAGGAAGCAAATAATTAGAGATAATATAAGTACTAGGATAAATGTTGATTCTAATATGAATAAAATAGTTAACAAACTACCTTTCAAGTTAACGCTAGATCAAAAAAAGGTTTTAGATGAGATATTTCATGACATGAAAAAAGAAAAACCAATGAACAGACTACTTCAGGGCGATGTAGGGTCGGGGAAAACTATAGTAGCTTTTTTAACCTTAATAAATATATGTTTAAAGGGTTATCAAGGAGCTCTAATGGTCCCTACAGAAGTTTTAGCAAAACAGCATTTTGATAAATTTAATGAAATTTTTGGATATCTAAACTTAGGAGTGGAAGTGCTTTATAGTAGTTTAAAATCAGATAAGAAACGAGAAGTATTAGATAAAATAAAAAATGGAAAGACTTCAATAGTAATTGGCACCCATTCTCTAATTCAAGAAAGTGTAGAATACAGTAATCTTGCTTACATAATAACAGACGAACAGCATAGGTTTGGAGTTGCACAAAGATCTAGCTTGATGAATAAAGGGAAATATCCCCATAACTTAGTTATGAGTGCTACACCTATACCTAGGACTTTGGCCATGATTATTTACAATGACCTTGATATTTCTACTATAAAGACTAGTCCGCCAGGAAGAAAAGATATTAAAACTTATACAATTAATCAAAACAATAAGGCTAAATTATACGAATTCTTAAAAAAGAGAATTTCAATGGGAGAACAGGCTTATATAGTAAGTCCAATAATAGAAGATTCCGAAAAACTTGAAGATATAAAATCAGCACAAAAGATATTTAAAAATTTTATAAATGCTGGCTTTAAAAAAGATGACGTATGCTTACTTCATGGAAAGATACATAGCGAGGAAGCCGAGAAAATTATTAAAAAATTTTCAGAAGGAAGATGTAAAATTTTAATTTCTACCACTGTAATTGAAGTAGGAGTTGACATTAAAAATGCTACGATGATGATTATTGTTAATGCTGAGAGATTCGGCCTGGCACAACTTCACCAGTTAAGAGGAAGAGTAGGAAGAGGAGAAAAGCAATCTTACTGTTTCTTGGTATCAGATACTGATAATGAAAAATCAAAAAAAAGACTAGATATACTAGTTAATACTGTAGATGGATTTAAGATATCAAAAGAAGATTTAAAACTTAGAGGACCGGGTGAATTTTTAGGCACAAAACAAAGTGGTATTCCAGAAGAGTTTATAAGCTTTGACATGAAAACTATAAAAATTTCTAAAGAAATAAAAGAAATTATTATAAAAAATAAAAATAAGTATAATTTATATGATAAAATATACAAAGAAGTAGTCCAAATATATAAAGACAGAATTAATATAAGTTAGGAGGAAAAATTGAGAATAATTACAGGAAGAAAAAGAGGACTTAAACTTGAAAGTCCTGAATCAACTCAAATTAGACCAACCCTTGATAGGGTTAAAGAATCTATATTTAATATAATTCATCCTATAAAGGAAAATGCAGTGGTTATAGATTTATTTACCGGCACAGGTAATATAGGTTTAGAATTTATAAGTAGAGGAGCAAATAAGGTATACTTTATTGATAATTCAGACTATAGTATCCAATTAACTAAAAGAAACATTGAAAAATGCAAGTTTGAAAATGAATCAATTTTAATAAATGATGATTATGAAATAGGATTGAAAAAAATAAACCTCACTGAAAAAGTTGATTATATATATATAGATCCACCATATGGGAATATTGATATAAATATTATTTTGAAAAACTTATTAGATAGTAATATAATTAATGAAAACACTCTTATTATATTTGAAGATGATAAAGACACAGAAATTTCTAATAAAAATATGGAGATTGTAGATGAACGAAATTATGGTAATATATATATAAAATTTTTGAAAAAGAGGTAATATATGAAGGTAATGTATTCTGGAAGTTTTGACCCAATTACTTGTGGCCATTTAGATATTATTAAAAGGTGTTCAGCAAAATTTGATAACGTAAAGGTTGTAGTTTTTGATAATTATTCAAAAGATCACTCTTTTAGTGTTAAGGAAAGATATGAGTTGGTAAAAGAGGCAACTAAAGATATAACTAATGTGGAAGTAGATATAGCAACAGGAATGCTTGTAGATTATGCAAAAAAATATAATATAGAAGTAGTCATAAGAGGATTGAGAGCTGTATCTGATTATGAATATGAAATTAAAGTTGCTTCAATGAATAAATTTTTACATGAAGGACTTGAGACCTTTTTTATGCTTGCATCACCTAATTTTTCCTTTTTAAGTTCTAGTGTTGTAAAGGAAATAGCTAAATTAGGTGGAGATATCGATGGCTTAGTACCTGAAAATGTAAAAAAAGCTTTAGAAAAAAAATATAAGGGGGAGTAGTTTTGGAAATTTTAAATTTATTAGAACAATTAGAAGATACTATTGAAGAAGCATCGAAAGTTCCCATGTCAAATAAAGCTATAATCAATAAAGAAGAAGTGTTAGAAATTATAACGGAAATTAGATTAAATCTTCCGGACGAGATTAAGCAAGCAGCTTGGATAAAAAAAGAAAGACAGAGGATACTTGAAGAAACTCAATCAGAAGCAAACAAAATACTAAATGATGCTCAAGATAGACAAAGTTACCTAATAGATGATCATGAGCTTACTAAAAAAGCTGAACAAAAAGCTGTAGAGATTGAAGAAAGAGCAAAGAAAAAGGCTCAAGAAATTAGAAGTGGAACATACAGCTATTGTGATAAGCTTCTTGGTAGAACTCAAGAAAGTTTAGAAGAAATGCTTGAAGTAGTCGTAAAAAATAGAGAAGAAGTGAAAAAGATATAAGGGATTTTCCCTTATATCTTAATGTAAGGATTGTTAGTAAATTCAGAATTCATGAAGGAAGTATTCATTAAGCTGCTGAAATATATATCGCTGGCTTTTTTTGTTTTATTAAAAACCAATGTATCTGTATTACTTTTATTTATTTTTTTATAATCTGAGTATTTGGTTATAAAATGATAAGATTGATTATTTTTCATAAAATCAAAACCTTTTTTGTCACTTGATAAAACTCTTAAATATGATAAGTCCTCTATATTTATGTCATCATAGAAGTCTTTTCTCAGGTCTAAAAGTATGTTGTTTAAAATCCTTGATACTTTTGAATAAGTATATCTTTTAGTAGAGACATTTTTAATAAAATCATCAATACTTTTGGAACTATCAATTAATTCATATATTCTATTATGTAAACCTTCGCTAACATCATAAATTTTCTCAAGATATCCAGGACCTTTTT
>DPPH01000230.1:5386-6107 GCA_003539375.1 Clostridiales bacterium | reverse complement strand
ATTAGTTATTGCTCGTATTATCAACAAAAAAGAAGGAGGGGAAACTAAATGGCTTTAAATACTATCGTATTAGTAATTTATCTTTTAGCTACTTTTGTTGTTGCAGGATGGGGTTATAAAGTAACTTCAAGTTCAGATGATTATTGGGTAGCTGGAAGATCATTAGGAGTTTTAGTAAGTACAGGGACATTTTTCGCAACTTTAGTAAGTTCATGGTCAGTTTTAGGAGCAACTGGATATTTTTATAATATGGGTTGGGCTGGATACTGGCAATTTGGAGGTACAATCTTAACATCAGTTTTTGCTTCTGTGTGGTTTGGTTCAAAATTAAGAAGTACTGGATATGTAACATTATCTGATGTATTGGCAGCAAGGTATTATAGTAAAGGTATAAGATTATTGACAGGATTATTAGTAGTATTTGCGAGTATTATATTTTTAACTGTTCAAGCTATGGGAGCAGGAGTTATACTAAATCAAGTTACAGGATTACCTACAAACATAGGAGTTATTATTGGAGTTGCGATTTTTATGTTTTTTACAGTAACAGGTGGAATGCATTCTGTAGCATGGACTGATTTTTTACAAGCAGTAATAATAGTAGGTGGTGTTACAGCAGCAGTAATAATTGGATTAATAGAAGTTGGTGGATTTGGTGCTATGCATGCTACAATAGCAGAAATTTCGCCAGAATGGCTGGATCCATTTGGAAATGGCAAAA
>DPPH01000230.1:1486-5169 GCA_003539375.1 Clostridiales bacterium | reverse complement strand
TTTGGAAATGGCAAAATGGGACTAGTTATGATAATAAATTGGTATATAATATGGGGTATAGGTAATCTAGGAACACCTCAATTTATGAGTAGATTTTTTGCTTGTAAAAATGTAAACACGGTTAGACTTAGTCAAGGACTTACTGCCGTAGTATTTGCTGTTTTCTATTTTCTTATAGGAATGATGGGTGGACTAGCTAAAATATATTTTCCTGGTATAGAAGATGCAAATATGGTTGGACCAACATTTGTAACAGGAATGCTACCACCGATAGTGGGAGCAATAATAATGAGTGCATTATTAGCTGCTGCAATGTCAACAGCAAGTTCAGTATTATTGGTTGGAGCTACTTCTTTTACTAGAGATATATATCAAAAAGTGTTGGAAAAAGATGTTGATGATGATGGATTAGTAAAAATATCAAGAATAGTAACAATAGTAATTTCTTTAGGAGCTTTAATATTTGCACTGATGGAAATTTCAACGATATTCTGGTTACAGCCTAATATGGTTGCTACCATGGGTGCTGCACTGGCAACTTCTTTAATAGCAGGTTTTGCTTGGAAAGGTGCAACTAAAGAGGGAGCTTACACAAGTATTATTTCTGGAACATTAGTTTCAATGATTTGGTTTGTTTTCAAATTACAAGCTACGACAGGGTTACATCCTGTAATACCAGGAACATTATCTGCGATTATTGGTATGATATTAGTAAGTAAATTAACTGAAAATCCACCACAAGAAGTTATTGATGAATTTTTCAATAAAGAAAGATCAGCAGCCTAAGGCTACTAATCTTTAATAGGGATGTCAGATAGCCAGTTTAACTGGCTATCTGACATATTAATTATAAACAATCATTTAAATTATGTAAAGCATTTAGAAAAAAGGAGGACACAATGAGAAAAAGATTATGGGAAGAAATGTTAAGTGATAACGATAAGCTAGTAATTAACAAGGGTGGTTATGGTAAAAGCAGAGGATTAGGTGAAAATCCATTAATAGTTGTAATTGATGTTCAATACAATTATGTTGGAGAAGATAAACCAATAGGAGAGCAATTAGATGAATGGCCATCAGGTGGTGGAGAAGTAGGTTGGAGAGCAGTTGATAGAATAAAAGAATTATTAGATTTAGGAAGAAAAAACAATGTGCCAATTATGTATACGAGAAATGTCCAAAAGGATATAAAATTTGATAGCTTTAGTGGTAAAACAAATAGAAATCAAGCAAAATATATTGATGGGCATAAAGGGACTATGATAGTCGATGAAATCGCCCCTACTGAAAATGATTTGGTACTAGATAAAGCATATGCTAGTGCTTTTTATGGAACTCCTTTATTAAGCTGGTTAGTAAAAATGGGGATAGATTCTTTAATAATTGTAGGAGGGTCAACTAGTGGTTGTGTAAGAGCTACGTCAGTAGATGCAGTTAGTAGAAACTTTAAGGTTGCTGTAGTTGAAGATTGTGTTTATGACAGGATTGAATTGTCTCACAAAGCTGGACTTTTAGATTTATGGATGAAATATACAGACGTAATTAATTTAGAAGAAGTGTCTGATTATATAAATAATTTAAGATAGGTGATGTTAATGTATGATATATTAATTAAGAATGGATATGTGTATGATTCAAATGGTGGTTTCAGCAAAACAAACCTAGGTATTGATAACGGTAAGATTGAATATGTAGGAAAAGAAGAACTTGAAGCAAAACAAATAATCAGTGCAGAAGGTAAGTACGTTGTACCTGGCGCTATAGATCCACATACACATTTTGGCATATATGAGCCTTGGGAAAAAGATTTTTATTCAGAAAGCAGAGCTGCTGCAACTGGAGGAATTACAACAGTAATAAATTTTTATAGGGAAAAAGAATCGTATTTAAATACTTTACCAGAATTAATAAAAAGAGCAGAAGAAAATTCAATTATTGATTTTGGATTACACTTAGGATTACTAACAGATAATCATATAAATGAACTTAAAAAATATACAGAAGATTTAGGTGTTTCATCTTTTAAAATATATACAAATTATATGGGAAAAGTAAAAGATAAATTTAATGCGGAAGATGGTTTAAATTTGGATGATGGTGATCTAGATTATATTTTTAGAAAAACATCAGATGAAGACATTAATGCTAGAATTTGTGTTCATTGCGAAAACATGGAAATTTCTAGAAGATTAGCAAAAGTTTATAGTGGCAATGAAGAACCAACTTTAGATTTTCATGATAAAATGAGTCCAGATTATGCAGAAACTGAATCAGTTTTAAGCACACTATACTTAGCTAAAAATGCAAATGCTAAAGTTTATATAGTTCATGTAAGTTCAGGTAGTACAATAAAAGCATTGGAAGCAAATGAAGACTTGTTAGATAATGATGTATTTATAGAAACATGTCCACATTATTTAGCACAAGATATTGAATCTGATGCAGGACTAAAAGCAAAAGTAAATCCCCCTATAAGAGAAAAGCAAAATAATGAGATAATATGGCAAGGAATAAAAAAAGGAATAGTTAATACAATAGGTAGCGATCATTGTAATTTGATGCTTAGTAAAAAAGGTAAAGGAGAATACAAAGATTTCATGCCAGGTTTCGGAGGTTTAACTCTAACATACCCAATACTAATAAGTGAAGGGTATCATAAAAGAAATATGGATTTGGGTAAATTAGTAAAATTAACTAGTGAAAATGTAGCGAAATCATATAACTTATATCCTCAAAAAGGATCTTTGGAAGTTGGAACAGATGCTGACATATGTATATTAGATTTAGAAAAAGAGAAAAAAGTATCATATAAAGAGTTAAATAGTTCTTCGGATTTTTCAATATACGAAGGGAGAACTTTTAAAGGATGGCCAATTTTAACTATAAGTAATGGACAAGTTATAATGAAAGATGGGAAAATCGAAAATAATGAGGTTAGAGGTAGGTATATTAAAAGATAGTAATATATTTAATAATTCTAAATAACATTAAATCTAATCAGATGATATAATATATCAATAGTGCGAGCTGTGAAATCAGCATAGTTGATTTCCTCTAGCGTGCGGAATGAAAGACTTCTGCAAGCTTTAGTAAGCTGATAAAATATAGCGGGAAACCCGTCGAGGTAAGGTCTAACCAACCGCCTTGTACCGAATCCTTGGAGCCGAAGTGGCAACATTAGGTTTAAGCGTAGGATAGGGAGCAACAGAGCCGAAACGAAAGTGAAGTGATTGAGCTGGGAAATAATTATCTAGTTGGATTAGGCCGATGCGTTTATTATCGTAGCAGGCAATATTTCTTAACTCGATAGGGTGAGAGTTAAGGAACTACCCCCAGTCTGAGAGCTTGGCGAGGTTGATGATAAGTAGATTATCGGAACAGCTGAGGTCCTGTCATATCCTTAGTTATAAGGTATGGAAACCAAATCAAAGAAATGCGGTAGGAATTCAAATGTGTGGCAGGAAGTCCGATTCACTCATAGTACCGAAGAAATCCGTGAAAGCAGATGGAGGGAAGGAGTGGACACTTTGTAACTTCAAGCGATGGGCATGACATGCAGACAATTAGGAGAGCTGAATAACATGTTGAATGAATTGTTTGGAATACAGTTTAATATTGCAAAAGCAAACCGAACAGATGGAAGAGTACAGAATCTTGCAAGTTATATCAACGAAGAAACTTTA
>DPPH01000230.1:0-1134 GCA_003539375.1 Clostridiales bacterium | reverse complement strand
CCAAAGACGGAAGTGACAAGAAAAGACCATTGGGAATCTCGAGCTATGAAGATAAGCTAGTGGAGTACGTCATAGCACAGATATTAACGGAAATTTATGAGCCAAAATTCTTTAATGTAAACTACGGATTCAGACCAAACCGAAACTGTCATCAGGCAGTAAGGGAAGTCATTGAAGATGTTCAGTACAGAAAGACAAACTATGTAGTAGAAGCAGATATCAAGGGATTCTTTGATAATGTGAGCCATGAGTGGATGATAAAATTTCTTGAACATGATATAGCAGACAAGAAATTTCTTGATATAATTGAGAAATTCATAAAAGCTGGAATTATGGAAAAGGGAAAATACTTGAGTAGTGAACGAGGTACGCCGCAGGGAAATGGTGCTAGTCCAGTATTAGCAAACATCTATCTACATTATACATTGGATATGTGGTTTGAACGAGTTGTGAAAAGAAAATTGGAAGGGCAATGCTACTTAATCAGATATTGTGATGACTTTGTATGCTGTTTTCAGAACAAAAGGGAAGCAGAGAAATTTTATAAAGTATTGCAGAAAAGATTCAAGAAGTTTGAACTAGAGCTAGCAATGGAAAAGACAAAGATACTTGAATTTGGAAGATTTGCTAGGGAAAATAGGAAAGCAAGAGGTGAAAATAAACCGGAAACCTTTGACTTTCTAGGATTTACGTTTTATTGTGGAACAGATGGTAAGAAAGAGTTCTTCCGTTGCAGGGTGAAAACCAGTAAGAAGAAATTTCGAAACAAGATAAAAGCCATGAAAGAGTGGATAAAGTATCATAGAACAATGCGATTAGAGGAAATGTTTAAGATAGTGAATGCCAAGTTAAGAGGGCACTATCAGTATTATGGTGTTACAGACAATACGAAAGCTGTTAAGAACTTTCTACTACAAACAAAATGGTTATTGTTTAAGTGGTTAAATCGACGTAGTCAAAGGAAAAGCTATACGTTAGATACATTCTACAATGGTTTACTTCGGACATTTCCTTTGATTGAACCATCAATTAAGGTAAGTTTGTTTTATAGATAAAGAATGAATACAAGGTGAAGAGCCGTATGCGTTAGTAGCGCACGTACGGTTCTGATTAGGGGCTTGGATGCGTAAGCAT
>DPPH01000015.1:9535-9717 GCA_003539375.1 Clostridiales bacterium | reverse complement strand
TCCTTATCTATGATATCAGGAAGATCTATACCGCCCTCTTCTCCTTCTTCTCCTTTGCAGGACATTAGGCTCAAAGTTAATGTCAAAATAAGTAATGCTGCCAATAGTATTTTTTTCATAATTCTCCTCTTTCTGTATATTTTCTTATGTTTTGTCCTACATTATATTATATGACTAGAAGT
>DPPH01000015.1:2998-9246 GCA_003539375.1 Clostridiales bacterium | reverse complement strand
CTCATTAGTATTAAGTAAAAGGATTTACCAAATATAAGAGCAAATGCTATATTTCCAAAAGCATGAAGGGTATCAAAGGGAAAACTTGCTGCATATGTAGCTAGAAAAGTCTTTAAATTTAGAGGGTATACAAATCCCAACCAGTGCCATATATTCATGGTCCATCCGAAAAAGTATCCAGCAAGTCCAGATGAAAAGACAAACAGAGGTTTGTTTAATTTTTCTTTCTTTTCCCCTAATTTTCCAGCTGCTAAACCGCACAAACCCCAGCAGAACATCTGCCATGGTGTCCAAGGACCATGGCCTAAGAAAAAATTAGATACTAATGCAGATAAGGCTCCTACAATAAATCCAGTAAGACTTCCGTATACATATCCAGTTATCATTACTATAAAGGTAGTAGGTTGTACACTCATAACAGCTGCAAAAGGGATTCTTGATATTCCCGCAAGAGTAGACATAGTACCAATAAGAGCTATTTCTTTGGAATCTGATTTTTTTCTTTCGAATTTTATGAAAAAAATCAGTAATATAATCAAAACAATTATAAAGGAGTTTAAAAGCCAATTTCCGTTAACAATTATATCTATCATTTTTTAAGTTCCGTTAATTTATATATACTGTATGCGCATTGGGCTCTGGTAGCTTTTTTTTCAGCATTAAATCCAGGGTATAGAATATCATAATCTTCTGATATTGATACATTTTTTGAATACCATTTTATTCCTTCAGCATATCCTTCTTTTTTTTCTTTTGAAAGAGTATTTACAAGCATAGTGGCGAGTTCTCCACCTGTAATTTCTCCTGTTGGGTCAAATTCAAATTCTGTTCTTCCCTTAATTATAGAGTTTTTGTGTGCTACAGCTATATATTTATATGACCATGATTCTTTACTTAAATCTTGAAAGGTTAGATTGGTTGAATAGTTTTGATTTTCCATACCTAAGGCTTTAATAACCATACTTGTGAATTCTTCTCTTGTTACTTTTAGTTCCGGTCTAAAGGTTTTATCGGGATATCCATTAATAAATCTTTCTCCAACCATCTCTAATATCTCATCATATGCCCAGTGATATTTTGATAGGTCGGTAAATGGGGTGTTGCTTTCTATAATTTTATCGTAGTCAATATTTACCGGAAAGGATTTACCGGAAAGGGCTGTAATACCAAATGCAGTCATTTTAACTACTTGAGAGTTAATATCTTTCTGCCAATAGAAAGAGCCATTATTATTCTGAAGGCTAGTTAGGTGGTCTACAGCATTTTTATCATTTTTAGTCCAATAATCTCCTTCTAAATCTTCACCTGCTGCTCTTAAGCCTGCAATTACCCAAGAATCTGAAGCTGAGTTTGATTCACTTCCCATCATCTCACTGGAACTAAATCCTCCATCATCTGCCTGTCTGCTTTTAATAAATTCAAGGGCTTTTTTAATAACTGTTGAAGACTTTGGGTTTTCACCTAGGATAATAAGGGTTTGAACTGCTACTGCAGTGTCATCTGAGTCGCTTTCTCCTCCTAAGTACCAGCTGTATCCTCCATCATCATTTTGTGCTGATATTAACCATTCTCTAGCTTTTTCATTATTGGGTATCTCAACTCCTGCAGATTTTAATGCTAGAATAGACCACATATGACTGTTTATCATAGTACTCTCTCCTAGTATTTCCTGACCAAAGTGACCATTTTGACTTTGAAATGATGTTATTGATTTTTTCAAATCCTTTCCATTGTATATTGTTCCTTCTCCTGCTGAGGTTAAAGCTAGTAATAGACGAGCATAACCTGTAGTCTCTTTTAGCTGTATTTCACTATCTAGTATATAATCTATTGGATTAAGGCCATCGGGAGCCCACTTACTGGTCTTTAAGTCTTCTCCTGCAGATGAAAGGGCCATAACAACCCAGCTTGTAGTTGATATATCGCTTTGTCTTCCTTTTTTTGAAGGAAATCCTCCGTCATCATTTTGAATATTCTCCAGGTATTTTATTCCTTTTTCCATATAAGTATCTTCTAAAAAGAATCCATATGCTGGATTTGATAGTGTTAAAGTAATTGATATTGCTAGGATTAATATTATTATTCTATTAAATGACTTCATCTCTTTTCCTCTTTTCTTTATTTAGGAATTTTAAACCTTCTTCAAGGGTTACTATTTTTTCTTCATAATCGTAAAAAAGCCTGCTTATTTGGGGAGAGTAAAAGGTTGATTTAGTAAGAACTTCTTTTTTATTTCCTTTTTCTATAATATCTCCCTCATATAAGAGTATTACATCCTCTGCATACTCTGCTGCAAATTCTATATCATGGGTAACCATAATAATAGTCATACCTTCTTCTTGAAATTTTTTAAGTATTTTTCCCAACTTTTCTTTTATATCGTAGTCTAATCCTCTAGTGGGTTCATCAAGTAATAAAATCTTTGGGTTTGAAGCAAGTACTGTAGCTAATGCTACTCTTTGTCTTTCTCCAGTGCTTAGATCTCTAGGATTTGACTGTTTATATTCTAATATTTCTAGTTTATCAAGTAAGTCGTCGATATGAACTTCCTTTTCTAAATGTAAGTTTTTTATTGTGAATTCCATTTCTTCTTTTACTGTAGGTAAAAATAGGTAATCTTTAGGATTTTGAGATAGGTATCCAACATTTTTTGATATCTCTTCTATTTTTAGTTTTTTCATATTTCTTCCCATTACTTCTACTTTACCTTTAGTTGGTCTTAGTAAACCGTTTAGTATTTTAAGTAGGGTAGTTTTCCCACCACCATTTTCTCCCATAATTACTGAAAAACTTCCTTTTTTTATATCTAAATTTATATTTCTTAATACTTCATGTTCTGAATCATAGTTGAACCAAATGTTTTTCATTTTTAATATAGATTTTTCTATATTATTTGATTTTTCTGGGATTGTTTTTACTACTTTGCTTTCCTCTTTCATTAAATTTTCTTTACCTATAATATTTCTTCCGCTTTTTATAGTAAGGGGTATGTCTCTATATCCTGCTTTTGCAAATAATTTAGATAAAGGAGGTATGTACTGGTTTTCTTTTTTAACAGCCCACTTTACTATTTCTCCAATATCTCTGCTGTCTTTTACTATCTTACCTTCTTCCATTACTAAAATACGGTCAGCAAAATGAAAGCATCTTTCTAGTTTTTGTTCTACTAAAATTACCGTTGTTCCATTTTCTTCATTTAGTCTTCTAACCATTGTTAATATTTCTTCTCCAGCTATAGGGTCCAGCTGGGATGTTGGTTCGTCAAGTAAAAGTATTTCCGGCTGCATTGCTAGAACCGAGGCTAGAGCTACTTTTTGTTTTTGACCTCCAGAAAGCTGTGCAATAAAAGAGTTTTTAAAATCAGATAGTGATAGGGCACTGGTAACCTCCATTATTCGTCTCTTAATGGTTTTTTCTTCTGTTCCTATATTCTCCAATCCGAAAGCTATTTCTTGCTCAGTGTCCGTCATAACCAGCTGACTTTCAGGATTTTGGAATACTATACCTAAGGTTTGGACTAATTCTCTTCTATTTGTAGTTTTTAAATTCTTATTATTTATAAATATATCACCCTCTTGTTTCCCACCGTAAAAATCCGGCGCCAAGGATGCTATGGACCGTATGAGACTAGATTTACCACTTCCAGAACCACCTACTATTAGAACAAATTCCCCGGGTAATATTTGAAGATTTATATTTCTTAGTGATTTTTCTTTTTTATCAGGATATGTATAGGTTAAATTTTTGATTTTAATTTGGGCCATTTTTTACACCCCCAGTTTAATAGTGATGGAACCATTAAAGTTATTAAGAAGATAAAATACAAGTTGTAGTCCGGTAGATTCAAGTTTGCAAGTTCAGGATAATAGGTGTAGGTGGTGTAACCCCATGTATAAGAGATTATACCTGCTGTAAGGCCTACTCCTGTTGCTGAAAATATTATTTTATCTCTTGTTCTTTTTATATCTTTTTTATATATGATTCTTCTCCCGGTGGCGTAACCTCTAGAATACATTGATTCTGCCTGTTCAAAGGACCTTTCCAAACTTGATAGCAAAAGTACACTTACCATAGGTAGAGTTTTTTTCACCTTATTTATAAAGCTGTCATTTTCTATACTTACTCCTCTAGTTTTTTGCACTTCTGTTATTCTTTCAAAATCTTCTACCATCAGAGGAAATAATCGTATAGATAGTATTATAATAAAAATTAGTTTGCTACTAAATTTCCCAAATAATTTCATAAACCTATCCGGCTGAACCGTATAGGTGAAAAGACAAAAAATGCTTATAATTATAAGGAGTCTAAGTCCCATAGCTCCACCGTATATTAGAGCTTCCAATGTAATTCTTATTCTTCCTATAACTGGGACTCTAGGTCCAGAGTATAATACAGTACTTCCAACTCTTACAAATAAGGTATTAACAATAATAATTATTCCTACTAAAGGAAGGGAAAATTTAAGGTATCCTTTCCATTCTTTTAAGTTCCCCGAAGTTATTAATAGTAAAGATGTTATAAACATAAGGCTTGTCAAGTACAAGGGATGAGTAAACAAAAGGGCTAGAAAAAATATTGACAATATGAAAACAGCTAAAGTTAGAGTATGGAGTTCATATATTAAGTTTTCTTTTTTTCTGTATAAATATATCATGATTTCTCCTTACTGGATTGGTAGTTTTATTACCTTATCTTCTATTATTGCTGCAGAATAGGATAAATTTAATACTTCATGATTTTTTATCAGTATTTCTACTGCTTTTTTTATGCTTTCAGTACTATTCCCCGATATTATCCAAAGAGGAGTCTTGTCTCCTAATCCTTCTCCGTAGGAATTAATAGTAGCATATTTTTTTTCAACAATTTTCATAGTTTCATATTTGGAATTCATAAGTTCCAAATTTGTATTGTTGTAGAAAAAGTATGTTCCAGTTTTTTGATAGTTTTCATTTAGATCTTTTATATAATCTAATTTTTTGATTTCATTCCACTGTCCAATCAATATTGTGGGTGCTTCTCTATTTTTAATTAGTTCTTTTTCTATCTCTAGAATATTTATTTCATTTGATCCTAAATCCATCAAAGAATCTTTTAAGTTTTTTGCTTCTTGAATATTTTCATCCCCATAAAATATATTTACGGACTTGGTTTTATTCCTATAACCATTCACAAAGGGTTCAGGATACATACCTACAACACTTGAGTTGGCGGAATTCATTCCTTCCCACTTGTGGTAATCCCACCATATTTTATCTCCGTCGGCAAGTTCGTAATCTACAGCACCAACATCAGCGCAAATACCGTTGATATAGTAAAACCAGTCCTCCTTGATTCCTGAAGGTCCTCCAAAAGTAGATTCTATGCCTTCTATACTAGATACAAATCCACCTCCGTAATCAGTTCCTAGGTCTACATTTTCATTTAAAACATCCAGTACTGTATAGTTTTCTTTTATTTTTACTTCTTCTTTAAAGATTATGTCCCTACCGTAATTTTGAGTAATAGTTAATATAACTAGAGGAGGTCCCTCGGTATTGACCGTACCGTCATTTTCTGGATCACTACATCCAGATGTAATTGTAATCAAGGTAATCAAGGTAATTAAAATTTTTATAATTTTTTTCATTTTATAGGACCTCCTCAAATGTTTACTTGTTAATCAAATAGTTCAAATATCTGAAGACAACTACTGCTGCTTCTGCTCGAGTAAGAGCTTTTTCCCCTTTAAAGCTTCCATCTTCATAGCCTTCCATTATTTTTTCTTCTTCTAGGAATCCTACTCCTGATTTTGCCCAGTTAGGTATATTGTCTTTATCTGAAAAGTTTAATTGTATTTCTTCATTTTCCATGTTTTCTAACCTGCTAATAATAACTGCTATTTCATATCTGCTTATAGAGTCATTCGGTCTGAAGTTTCCTTTTTCATCTCCAACAATGATTTCATTTTTATATGCAGTTTCAATATACTGAGTAAACCATTTTTCTTTTTCAACATCTTTGAAAATATTTTCTGATGTTTCTTCTATTTCTATTTTGTTTGAAAGAATAATCAATTTAATAAATTCTGCTCTTGTTATAGTTCTGTGAGGTTCAAAACCTATTTCTGTTCCCTGGATTATTTCATTTCCTGCAAGAATTTCAATAGCATCCAATGCCCATGATATACTGCTGTCTACATCTTCAAATTCTTTTCTTTTTTCTAAATCCAACAGTTTTTCTTCTACTTCTTCTTCAGTTTCCGACTCTTC
>DPPH01000015.1:2118-2784 GCA_003539375.1 Clostridiales bacterium | reverse complement strand
TTCAGTTTCCGACTCTTCTTCAGATGAACCTGGTGATGATGTTCCTGATGAATTGTTAGGCCAATCTGGTGAACCTTCCATTGCAGAGGTACTGTACCAAAATAGTACTTTATCTCCACTATTTATAGTTTTATCTCCCGGTAGTACTTTAGGTACACTTCCATCAACGGAATACATCCATCCATTTAAACCAAAATTTTCTAATCCTTCTATATTCACTACCATTCCCGGATTATCATCGCTAAATGAATAATCAAGACCTGATGCATCTAGTGCTCCTAAAGCAGTAAGACCGTAGGTATCATTTTCTGAAATACTTACTCTTCTAGGAGAGTATATGAGTTCTCCATCTTCATCAATTACAGCTAAGTATACTCGATAACTAGTAGGTTCTGAACTTCCTCCAGAATTTGTATCCTTTTCATTGACTTCAAAGGAAAGGCCGTCTGTTCTTACCAGCTGAGGTGCACTTCCTTCTTCTTCTTTTGTTACCTGGTAGTTGTATGTACCTGCTGATAGTGCCCCTGGTGTAACTAATGCCTGTCCCTCAGCATCTGTTGTCAATACTAATGTTCCATTTTCTATGTCTATCTGAGCTCCTTCTACTGCTGTAGTGGTAGTTGATTCCATACTCCAGTCGTAGTAGGTGCTGGTTACTTCAAAGGT
>DPPH01000015.1:0-1823 GCA_003539375.1 Clostridiales bacterium | reverse complement strand
TCCGGAGCCATATTACCGTAGTAGAATAATAACTCATCTCCTTCTACAAGAGTGTCTGCACCGATTCCCATTCCACTTTGTGAATTTAACTGGTACATCCATCCATCGTATCCTCCAAATGTGCCGGATGCTTCTCCGTCTATGCTTTCTAAAAATAGCCCGTATGCACCATCAGATATTAGGTAGTCTATTCCTGCTTCCTCTAGGGCATAGGTTAAAACTTCGGCTACTGTTGGACTTGATTCATTTAATATTTTGAAATTAATTGCATTATTATATATAGTTTCTGAAATACCTTCTATTCTTATGTCAACAGATATTGTATCCGTATCGTAATCAAGTCTATTAAAAACACTATTTCCTGCTAATACATCTCCTAAAGCTTCTAAGGATTGGGCTGTTGATAATCCATTTGTCTTAGGATCATCAAGTAACCATGTATAGCTGTAGTCATCTAATTCAAACTGAAATAGAGCATCTAAAATTGTGTTTCCGTCTACAGTCCAAAATGAAGACTCTACGTCTTCACCAACAGAAGTTAATCCAGATATAATTACAGCTATTGTATTAGAATTTTCACTTCCATAGGATTCAAACCCACCTGTTGAAGTTTGAATGCTTTTTAAATAGGATATTGCTAAATCAATAGTGTCATTAACATTGTTTATACCCGAGTAATTACCTAGAACTCTTAATACCATTCCAGTAACATCAGGATCGCTTGTACCTTCACTATATCCAAATCCTCCAAGATTTGTATCCTGCTGTTCTAACAACCAGTTAAGAGCTTCAATATTATTATAGCTAGCTCCAGCAGTATCTAATGCGTGCATAGAAAATACATGATCAAATACGGTACCAAAAGAACCGGTTTCTTCGTCTTGCTTATCAGCAAGCTCCTGTATTAAATTTCTACCCCAAATAGTTTCAGGATTTTTATCCATAGCTATTAGGGCTAGGATTCTGCTGGCGTACTTCGTAGCTGTAGAACCTTCAGGAACTGTTTTAGTATCCCATTCAGGTAAAGTCCATTTACTGGTATCTGTAATATCAATACCTGCACCAGCTAGTGCACAAATAGTCTCCCAATCATTTAATTCACTTGCATTGTTTTCATAATAATTTACTGTTTTTGTCAAATGTGATTCAATACCTGGTTCAGTAGTTGCCTCAACATTTTTCGATATAGGGCTTATACCTACCGGCAAATATGAAAATACTGTCATGAAAACCATTAGAATCGCTAGTAATTTTGATATTTTACTATTAATTACTTTATTAGTCATTTGAAATCTCCTTTATATATTATTTTTTGAAGTAGAAATAAAAAAACCTCTTAACTTAAAGTCAAGAGGTATTAATTCCAATGTTTAATTGGCTTAGTATTATCCTATTAAAAATAACACCCCCCTATCTCCCGTAAGGTTGTAGTTAATTCAAAATAAGTAGATATTCTGGCTTAAGTATCAACATCATTAATGCCCTTCCCGAATTTCTTCAGTGGTTTGCATAATGACTCCTCTAATACAGCGGCGGGACCGCGTGGGATTCTAACCCACTTCCCTAGTCTTATTTCTATCATTATATAAAATTATGTTAAGAGTATAACATTCTTTTAACAAAGGTGTCAATGGAGATATTTGTTTAAAATTAGTATTATATTGTTCAAGTGCTTTAATTTACTATATTTAATATAATTGAAATAAATTTGAATTTCCTGTATATTTATATATATTAAGATAGTTAATGGAGGAATAATTAATGAAGATATTAATTGCACCTGATTCTTTTAAAGGAAGCTTATCCTCAGAGGATATTTGTAA
>DPPH01000204.1 GCA_003539375.1 Clostridiales bacterium | reverse complement strand
TTATTATTAAATACTATAGTTGTAATATCAATATTTCTTCTGCATGCATGAATTAAATGATTTCCACCGATTGCAGCAGCATCTCCATCTCCAGTGATTACTATTACATGTAAATCAGGCTGAGACATTTTTATACCTGTAGCAAAAGCCAAAGCTCTTCCGTGAGTAGTATGTAAAGTATTAAAATTCATATATCCAGGAGCTCTTGAAGAACATCCTATTCCTGACACTATTACAACCTTATCTCTATCTAAACCTTTATTGCTTATAGCTCTTGCTATAGCATGCATTAAAATACCATGACCGCAACCAGGACACCATATATGAGGTAACTTATCTTCTCTAAAATTATCTTTTACAATATTGCTTACTTTCATTTTACTGCCTCCTTAACAAATTCGTTCAACTCTGTAGGAGTAATTAAGTGTCCATCTACTTTTCCGTAAAAATCGACTTTACACTTATCACTTGAAACTCTTTTTACTTCGTTTACATATTGACCTAAATTCATTTCTGTTACAACAATATTTTTAACTTTTTCTGATATTTCTTTAATTTGTTTATCAGCAAAAGGCCATATCGTTATAGGTCTAAATAGCCCTGCTTTAATTCCTTCTTCTCTTAAATTATCCACTGATTCTTTAGCTGTTCTTGAGGTAGAACCAAAAGCTATCAATACAACTTCTGCATCATCAAGTTTGTATTCTTCAAATTTTACTATATCATCTTTATTTTTTTCTACCTTATCTATGAGTCTTCTAATTTGAACATCAGCAATTTTAGAATTATTACTTGGGAATCCAAATTCATCATGCACTAACCCCGTTACATGATACTTGTATCCACTACCAAAATCAGCCATCGGTGGTACTAAATCTTCTGTATTTTCATAAGCTAAGAAGTTCTCTTTTGACCCATTTGGCTTCTTTCTATTTATTATTTCTTTATCTTTAATTGGTGTTAAATCAACTTTTTCTCTCATATGTGCAATTACTTCATCTAATAAAAGTATTACCGGTGTTCTATATTTTTCTGCAAGGTTAAATGCATCAACAGTTACTTCATATATCTCTTGAACTGAGTTAGGATATAAAGCTATTACTGGGTGGTCTCCGTGAGTTCCCCATTTAGCCTGCATAATATCTCCCTGAGCTGGTGAAGTAGGCAACCCAGTACTTGGACCTCCTCTTTGAACGTTAACAACAACACAAGGTATCTCGGCCATATAACCATAACCTAAATTCTCCTGCTTTAAAGAAAATCCAGGACCACTAGTTGCTGTCATGGCTTTCTTACCTGTAAGAGCTCCACCTAAAGTAGCAGCTATCCCTGCTATCTCGTCTTCCATCTGTATAAATCTTCCACCTATTACCGGAAGTTTTTGTGCTGATAATTCAGCAATTTCTGTTGACGGAGTAATTGGATAACCAGCAAAGAAGTTCATACCTGCTGCTAAAGCTCCTTCAACACAAGCTTCATTACCCTGTAGTAATCTAATATTCTTTTCCATTATTCTTCATCACCTCCAAGAAATATGGCAAAATCAGGACATAAAATTTCACACTGTTTACACTGAATACATTTGTCTTCAGCTTTAATATCAATTCTTCCATCTTTTAACTCTAATACATCTTTGGGACAAAATTCCACGCAAATCCCGCAACCTTTACACCAACCTTTATTTATATGTAATTTTTGGGATGCACTCATAAATGCTACCTCCTAATATTATTTTCGTTAGTTATAATAACAGAGATGAAAAGGTTATACAAGAGATTATTCACTTTAAAATATAAATGAAAGATAGCTTTCATATGTTGCAATTTTTGTTAAAAAACTTTCTTTAAAATCAAATAAAATAAAAAAAATGCATGAAAGAAAATAATCTTATCATGCATTTTTTTGTATTAAAAAAACTTCCGGCGGGTATTTATTAGCGTTTATTAAATTCAGATTCATCACGGAAAATTTTTTAGGGTTTATGTTTTTTAAAAAAACAAATATTTCATCACGTTCCTTGCCTTCATCGTGACCTGTATATGCTACAATCACTATAATCCCTTTATTTTTAAGTAATTCAAGGATTTTTTTTAGAGAAATTATAGTGTCTCTAAAGTTTGTTTTCATTTTAGAATCGCTATTGGGTAGATATCCTAAATTGTAGATTGCAAAATCAATATTATCTTCTATATATTGATTTATATTGCTATGGCTATCATTAATGACCTTGTAGTTGTCGTAGCTACAGTTTTCTTTAAGATTCTTATTTGTTCTCTTGGTTGCTTCCTTTTGAATATCAAATGAAAACAAAAAACCTTTTCCTTGCATTCTTTTGCATAAATATAAGCTGTCAAATCCATTCCCTGAGGTGCAATCTACTACTATATCTCCTTCATTCACGTAATTATCTATTAAAAAGTGGCTTAATTCTACAAAATTAAAAAAATTCATATATTACAGAGACTTTAAATAATTTATTTCATGTTTAGTTAAATATCTCCAGTTACCCTCCTTCAAGTTACCTAGTGTAAGATTACCTATAGATATTCTCTTTAAAGTCAATACATCAGCACCTTGAGTTTTAAACATTTTTCTAATTTGTCTATTTCTACCTTCGTCTATAGATACGTACATATTAGTATGACCTCTATTTTTACTGATTACTTCTATTTTGGAATTATTTGTCATATAACCATCTATTACTACACCCTTTTTCAAAGTATATATTTCTTTATCAGATAAAAACTTATTTACTTTCACAAAGTACTTCTTATATATTTCGTGTTTAGGGTGAGTTAATTTATAGGTTAAATCTCCGTCGTTAGTTAATAGTATTAATCCTGAAGAATCGTAGTCCAGCCTACCTACTGGATAAACCCTTTCATCTATTTTTACTAGGTCTACCACGGTCTTTCTATCAAATTGATCGTCAACTGAAGTAATTACGTCTGTTGGTTTGTTTAGCATTATATATATTATCTTATTGTCCTGTTTTAACTCTTTTCCTTCTACTGTTACTACATCTTTATCTACATCTACCCGATAACCAGGATTTTTTTCTACCTTATTATTAACTTTAACTTTTCCCTGAAAAATTAAATCATCTGCTTTTCTTCTCGATGTATATCCACTGTGACTTATATACTTATTCAATCTCATCTTCATCTTCCCCTTCATGATCTTTTTCCAAACTTCTCAGATCCTCATCGTAAGGAAGTTTTGGCAATTCATCTAATGATTTCAACCCAAAATAAGAGAGAAAATCTTTTGTAGTTCCGTACAAAAGAGGATTTCCCGGCTTATCCATTTTCCCGGTCACTTCTATTAAGCCTCTATCCTTCAGAGCATTTATTATATAGCTTGATTTAATTCCTCTAATATGTTCTATTTCAATTTTCGTTATTGGTTGTTTATATGCAATTATAGAAAGGGTTTCCATAGCTGCGTCAGATAAACTTCTGTGGGTATTTGGTTTATATAGAGAAGAGATATATTGATAGTTTTTATCCTTAGTTTTTAACTGATAGCTATCTCCAAATTTTTTCAAAATAATACCCCTATCTTCACTTTCATAATCTAAAATAAGGGAATTAATGGCTTCATCTATTTTTACTCTTTCTACCTGAAGTATATCCTCTATGTCTTTTAAATCTAGGGGATCTCCCCATATAAAGAGCATACTTTCAACTGCACTTTTCACTTCTGTAATATTCATAGTCACCTCTACTTACTAATTAGATAAATTTCTTCAAAAAGATTATCCTGAATTATTTTAATCGTATTATCTCTAGTCATTTCCAATATACTTAAAAATATAGCAATAATAAACCCTTTATTGAAATCAATTTTAAATATATCCATTAAGCTTACTTTTGATTTATCTTTTAAAATATTTTTTATAATTTTAATACACTTTGTAACACTGTATTCATCGTATCTTATGTTAAACTTAGGAGGCTCTCTACCTATTTCTATCTTTCGACGTTTCAATAAGGAGTTTATAGAATTGAGAAGGTCGTAAACATTAATCTCTTCAAATAATATCTGTTCATTGAATTTAAAATCATACTCTACTTCTTCTTTTGGTTTTGGTAAAAATTTAAGTTCTTCTTCTTCCCAATCCTTAAACTCCTCACTTACGTCTTTAAAAAGTTTATACTCGATTAATCTATTAACAAGATCCTGTCTAGGGTCATCTTCTTCATTATCTGAAAAACTAGGCAAAAGCATCTTTGATTTTATTTCTATCAAAGTAGAAGCCATTAAGATAAACTCACTGGTTATATCCAACCTATATTCTGACATTCTATCCAAGTGAATAATGTACTGTTCTGTTATTTCAGATATAGGAATATCATAGATTTCTATTTCATTTTCTTCAATCAAATGAAACAATAAATCAAATGGACCCTGAAATTTATTTAGATTTACTATGTATTCCATTTTTTTCTCCTATTTATACTTGTGGTATCCTTCATCATCTACATAACCGTAGATTATTTCTTGTTTTTCTATTTTTTCTTCGCTTATTGTATATGCCAATTTTAATTTTTCAGTAATTTCATCGTTGTTTTCTTTATTTGAATGAATGTAAGCAATTATATCCCCATTTCTTACTATATCTCCAACTTTTTTATTAAGAACAATCCCTGCAGAATAATCCAGTTGACTTTCTTTGTTTTCTCTTCCAGCTCCAGTCATCATAGCACAGATACCTACATCTTTAGCATCTATACTCTTTACCTGACCTTCTTTTTCAGATTGAACTTCTATAATGTTAGAAGCTTGAGGTAATTTAGATGTATCTTCAATTAAACTAACTTCACCTTCCTGCATCTTCACAAACTCCTTAAACTTATTATAAGGAGAGTTTGTAGTTAATATTTCCGAAGTCTTTTCTATACCTTCTTCTACACTACTCACTTTACCTACCATTTTAAGCATTACACCATTTAAATACTTGCAAAGTTTAGTGAAATCTTTAGGTCCTTTATTTTGAAGTGTTTCTACAGCTTCTTCTACTTCTAAAGCATTCCCAATCTTACAACCAAGAGGTTG
>DPPH01000143.1 GCA_003539375.1 Clostridiales bacterium | reverse complement strand
TAAGGAGCTATTTTCCGACAGCCTCATTTCTTAATTTGCTACCTTTTCTTTTTTTTCAATAACAAGTTCTTTTTTATCTTTATCGAAACTCACTAGAATATTGTCTGACTTCTTAACTGTTCCTTTAAGTATTTCCTCTGATAGGGCATCTTCGATTCTTTTTCTTATAGTTCTTTGCAGAGGTCTAGCTCCAAAGGTTGGATCGTATCCTTCTTCTGCAAGGAAAAGTTTTGCTTCCTCATTTACTTCAATGCTGATTCCAAGATCTTCTAATCTTTTTTGTAGATTAACTATCATTAGATTAACAATTTCTTTTATATTTTCTTTGTTTAATGAATGGAAAACTATAATCTCATCAAGTCTGTTTAAAAATTCAGGTCTAAAAGTATCTTTCAGTTTATCCATTACATTTTTCTTCATATTATCGTATTCGTCTTTTTCTTCATCTTCCTGGCTTGTGCTAAATCCAAGTAAATTCTGCTTTTTAATAGTACTAGCTCCTACATTAGATGTCATAATTATTAAAGTGTTTTTAAAGTTTACTGTTCTTCCTTTAGAATCGGTAAGCCTTCCATCATCTAAAAGTTGAAGTAGGATATTAAATACATCTGGGTGAGCTTTTTCTATTTCATCAAATAATATTACAGAATATGGTTTTCTTCTTACTTTTTCTGTAAGCTGTCCTCCCTCATCAAACCCTACATATCCAGGAGGAGATCCTACTAATTTTGAAACAGAATGCTTTTCCATGTATTCTGACATGTCGATTCTTATTAATGCATCTTCATCACCAAATAGAGCTTCTGCAAGAGCTTTAGTCAGTTCTGTTTTGCCAACGCCGGTAGGTCCTAGGAAAATAAATGAACCTATTGGTTTTTTAGGATCTTTTAATCCAACTCTGGCTCTTCGTATGGCTCTTGAAACTGCCTCAACTGCTTGATGCTGCCCTATTACTCTTTTGTGGAGAGTATCTTCTAAGTGAAGAAGTTTGTCTGATTCTACTGTATCCATTTTTTCAACAGGAACTCCCGTCCATGAGGATACAATATTTGCAATATCTTCTTCTGTGATACTTCCTTCATTAGAGGATTTCTTTTCATTCCAGTTCTTTCTTTTTTCTTCTAATTCAGATTTCACTTCTTTCTCTTTATCTCTTAGTTCAGCAGCTTTTTCAAAGTTTTGAGTATTTATAGCTTCTTCCTTTTGCTTCTTGATTTCTTCTAGCTTTTTTTCCAACTGATTTAAATCATTTGGTGCTGTTGATTGCTTTAATCTTGCTTTTGAAGAAGCTTCATCAATTAAATCAATAGCTTTGTCCGGCAAAAATCTATCTGACACATATCTATAGGATAATTTTGCCGCTGCATTTATAGCTTCATCAGTAATTTTAACCTTGTGGTGAGCTTCATATTTGTCTCTTAAACCTTTTAATATAGCTATGGTTTCTTCAACAGAAGGTTCCTCTACTAAAACCGGTTGGAATCTTCGTTCTAAAGCTGCATCTTTTTCTATATGTTTTTTATATTCATCTATAGTAGTAGCACCAACAGCTTGTATTTCACCTTTTGATAAGGCAGGTTTTAGGATATTTGATGCATCTATTGCTCCTTCTGCTCCACCTGCTCCAATTATTGTATGCATCTCATCTATAAATAAAATTATATTGCCATCTTCTTTAATTTCTTCCATAACGTTTTTAAGTCTTTCTTCAAACTCTCCCCTGAATTTAGAACCGGCAACCATTCCAGATAAGTCTAATGTGATGACCTTCTTATTTTTTAAAAGTTCTGGAACATTTCCTGCTACTATTTCCTGAGCTAAACCTTCTGCAATAGATGTTTTACCAACTCCAGGCTCTCCTATTAATACAGGGTTGTTTTTTGTTCTTCTGCTTAATACTTGAATGACTCTCTGTATTTCTTTTTCTCTTCCTATAACAGGGTCGAGCTTATCCTGCTTTGCTAAATCATTTAAATTTTTACCATATTTTTCTATGTTTTTTGCCTTTTTACCTTGTGATGCTGGTTTTGAATAATCGCTGTTATCACTATCTTCATTTAAAGAACTCATAATTTCCTGCTGAACTTCTTGAGGATTAACTCTTTCATTTTTAAGTATTAATGCTGCTACTCCTTCTCCTTCTGCCATTATTCCTAGTAATATGTGTTCTGTGCTTATTAAAGATTGGTTAAGTTGCCTAGCAAACTGTCCAGCTAATTCAAATATTGTTTTTGTTCTAGGAGAAACACTTAAGTAATTTGTTTGTGATCTTCCTTTTCCAGTAATGCTGAGTATTTTATTTTTTACATCTTCATAATCAACATTCCTATCTCTAAGGATTTGACCAGCTAGACCTTCTTCCTCTTTAATTAAACCTAAAAGAACATGTTCTGTTCCTAATACATTGTGATTCATTCCTTTTGCTTCTGCCTGAGCTATTTCTAGAGCTCTTTGAGCCGACTTGCTTAGTCCTTTATTTATCATAGTTATTCACTCTCCTTATTAAATGCAGTTTTTATTATTTCTGCTCTTTTTGTATCTCTTTCTATTTCATTTAGCTCTTCTCTTGCTTCAAATTGTATGTTCATAGGTTGTATTTCGACAAATAATTTGTTGAAGTTAATATCTTTGTATTTTTCTAATAATCCTGTATCTACACCTAGTTTCACTAGGGATAAAAGTTTAACCGCTTCGTCTGTTGTTATTTTTGTGCAATTTGTTACTATACCGTATGCTCTGTGTACTCTATCATCTAGCTCTAATCTATTTTCATTCAACAAGTACTCTCTAGCTTCTCTCTCTTTATTTACAATTTGGATGGCTATTTTTTCAATTTTTTCAACTATAGTTTTTTCGTCATTTCCTAAGGTAGTTTGGTTGGATATTTGAAATAAATATCCAATAGATTTAGAACCTTCACCGTAAACTCCTCTTACAGATATGCCAAATTTTGATATAGTGTTAAGTAGTTTTTCAAGTCTTCCAGTCATAACGAGGGCTGGTAGGTGAAGCATAGAAGAAGCTCTTAGCCCGGTACCTAAATTTGTAGGACAGGCAGTGATATATCCAAATTGTTTATGGTAAGCATACTCCAGTTTTTCATCTAGTATAGAATCTATTTCATCTGCTTTTTCAAGACATTCCATTAAATTTAATCCACTACTTAAAACTTGAAGCCTCAAGTGATCTTCTTCATTTATCATTATGGATATTTTTTCATCATTACTCATTATAAATCCGCTCATACCTTGATTTTCTATTAGAGCTGGACTTATTATGTGTCTCTCTATAAGCATATTTTTTTCTAAAGGTGGAATATCCGAAGTTTTAAAGTGAGAAAAATTTTTTCCGTAAATATCCTTAGACTTAACTACATCAGATATTTCTTTAAAAATTTCTTCGGACTCTTTTTTATCTAATATAATAGGGAATTTGTGATTTTTTAAATTTCTAGCATATCTTATCCTACTGCTTACTACAATATCCTTCTCAGTTCCACTATCATCTATCCACTTAATCACTTTGCTTCCTCCTTCTTCCCTAGTTCTTTAATTCTGTCTCGAAGTTCTGCAGCTTTTTCATAATTTTCAACTTCTATAGCTTCTTTTAGTTCCTTCTTTAATATTTCAATTTCACCACTTTCTGAGCTTTCCGATACTTTATGCTGTCCAGGATACTTGCCTTTATGTCTTCTGTGACCGTGAATATTCTGTATTAAAGGCTCAATCCTATCTTTAAAAGCATCAATACATTCACTGCAACCAAATTTTCCATAGCGTTTAAACTGCTGGTAAGTCATACCGCAGTTGGGACATTTGTATTCTACATCTGGTTCTTTTAGAGTAAATTCCCCAAACATATCTGAAAGAAAATTCTCCATAGAGAAACTTTTATTTATATCTGAATTTTTTCTGGCACATTCTTTACATAAGTGCATCTCTATTTTTTTGCCATTTACTATTTTAGTAAAGTGTACAGTTGCTTTATTTTTATGGCATATATCACATAGCATTTTATCAACTCCCATTATTATATTTAACTACAGCCAAAAGACTTTCCTTTAAAATCTTTGCTCTTAAGGGGTTTTTATTTTCCGATGGGACCAAAGACAAGGCTCTATCACTTATAGATCTCTTAATAATTTGAGACTCTCTTTCTGTAAGTATTTTTTTGCTGTGCAAATGATCTAATATATCATAAGCTTTAAATTTTGTAATACTTTCTCCTATACTCCTGCTTATAAGCTCATCTACCTGCTGATCATCTCTCATCTTAAGCTCATAAATTTTTATAGATCCCCCTCCGCCTCTTCTACTTTCTACTATGTATCCCTTGTTGTCTTTAAATCTTGTTGTGAG
>DPPH01000163.1 GCA_003539375.1 Clostridiales bacterium | reverse complement strand
TCTACGTCTCTTAAGAATACTTTTCCGGCATCTTCTTCATATTTATTTTGGTGGAACTTGAAAATCATTTTGTCGTCGTGAACACCAAATATTTCAATCTTTCCTCTTGGATGTGACATTGCATATCTAAATCCTTTACCTAATCCATTCATTTTCTTCTTAGCTTCTTCAACTATTTGAACACCTTCATATAAAGGTAATTGGAAATGGTTTTTAACAAATTTAACAGGTCTACATTGGAATACATAATAAGGATGTACACCTACGGATGTTAATTTGTTTAAAAGTTCAGCTAAATCTTCAGGATTATCGTTAATACCTTTAAGCAATACAGTTTGGTTTCTAACTGTTAAACCTGCCTTCTTCAATGCTCTAATTGCTTTCTTAGCTTCTTCAGTAATTTCTTTTACATGGTTGAATTGAGTTACTATAATAAGCTCTTTCTTTTTGTTGTATTTTTCTAATATATCTAATAACTCATCATCCATAAATATCCTGTGGGGAAATACAACTGGAACCCTAGTTCCAAATCTTATAAAGTCTAAATGATCGATATCAGCTAAATTTTTCAGGTATTCTTCTATTACCTTATTAGAAAGGGTAAATGAATCTCCACCGGTAATTAACACATTATTAACTTCCTCATGATCCTTTACATACTGAGCAGTTTCTTCCATTCTGTTCATTATCTCTTCTGTAGAATATCCAACCATTCTTTTTCTAAAACAGTGTCTGCAGTACATATAGCATACATTTGTAGATAATACCAGAGCTGTTGTTCCGTACTTATGCTGTAAACCTGGCATTTTTGTATTAGATGCTTCTCCACTAGTGTCGTAATCTCCAGACTTATCAAGTTCACCCATAGCTGGTACTGATAATTTTCGGATTGGATCGTTTTTATCGCTCCAATCTACTAAATCATAATAGTACCTTGTAATTCTCATAGGATGTCTATCAGCTATGCTTTTTAAGGCTTCCTTTTCTTCTTCTGTCATATCCACGTTGTTTTCTAATTCTTCGATACTTACAATATTGTCTTTTAAATAATCTTTCCAAGACATTAATAAATCACTCCTTTTTTGCAATATTAAATTAAACGGGTTAGACCCGTATCTCTCGTTTTATGATAAATTCTAAAAAATAATTTCCTTGAAATTATGAAATGTTATTCAGAATAGCCTATATATTATAACATATTAAATCAAATTATTCAAAAATAATTATTTGATACTAACCAGCTTATCCTATACATATAATATTTACCCTAAATATATAAAACAATTCATTTTAAAACTTATAATGGTATTAGTTTTTCGCCTATAAAAAGTATATTTTAACAATAATAGTCTATTAATAAATAATTAGGGTATAAATATAACAAGTGTATTGCCAATAATAGTTCATTTATACTTACTGATTAATTGGGAGGTTATCATTATGAAATTATCAGGAAAAGTTGTTATAGCACAATCAGGAGGACCCACAGCAGTCATTAATCAAAGTTTAGTTGGAGCAGTACTAGAATCTAGAAAATATCCTCAAATAACAAAAGTTTACGGTGCAATAAATGGGGTTGAAGGAATAGTTAATGAAGTCTTTATGGATTTAACACAAGAAACCACTAATAACTTAGAGCAGGTAGGAGTTACACCATCCTCAGCCCTCTTGTCTACAAGAGTTAAACCAGATGAAAAGTACTGCAAAGAAATTTTTAAGGTTTTAAATGCCCATAATGTGCGATACTTTTTTTATATAGGTGGAAATGATTCTGCTGACACTGTAAGAATAGTAAATGAAAATGCATATAAAGCAGGTTATGAACTTAGAGCTATTCATATTCCAAAAACAATAGATAACGATCTTGTCCATAATGACCATACTCCAGGATATGGGTCAGCTGCTAGATATGTAGCTGAAACCTTCATGGGATTAAACCTAGATAATAGAGCTCTACCAGGAGTCCATATTGGAGTAGTAATGGGACGAAATTCAGGATTTTTAACAGCGGCATCTTCATTAGCTCAAAAATACCCTGATGATGGTCCTCATTTAATTTATTTACCAGAAAGAGTTTTTCAAGTGGATAGATTTTTAGATGACGTAAAGGATACTTATAATAGATTAGGTAGATGTCTAATTGCAGTATCTGAAGGAATAAAGGACGAGAAAGGAAAGCCAATAGCTACTTCTTTGGTAGATAGTGTAGAAAAAGACTCTCACGGAAATATTTTGCTTGCGGGGAATAGTTCTTTGGCAGATATGCTGTCAAATCTTATTAAAACAAAACTTAATATATCTAGGGTTAGAGCCGATACATTAGGTTATCCACAAAGAAGCTTCATTTCAAGTATTTCTGATGTAGACCAAAGAGAAGCAAGAGAAGTAGGAGAAAAAGCAGCACAATTTGCTATATGGAATAAAATTGATGGATCAATAACAATACAAAGAACAGGCTTTTATTCAGTAGATTATCAATTAGTAGATTTAGAAAAAATAGCAGCAAAAACCAAAATAATGCCTTCAGAATTTATTAACGACCGTGGAAATGGGATAACAGATAATTTTAAATTTTATCTAAGACCTTTAGTAGGATCTAATTTAGGAGTAGTACATAGACTGAGAGCACCTATGGTAGAAAAAATATTGGGTAAAAATGATTAAAGCTATATAAAATCAATATTTCATATAATAGGTTTATTTATTAAAAATCTCCAGAAATTTTCTGGAGATTTCTATTTATTTTATAAAAGTTCCTTCGTCTAATTCTTTAAAAGCTGTACTTAGTTCTTCCTGAGTATTCATTACTATAGGACCACCCCAAGCAATCGGCTCTTTAAGAGGTTTGCCTGCAAAAAGTAAAAACCTTGATCCTTTTTCTGAAGAAATCTCTATTTCATCTCCTTGAGTAAGAAGTACCCCTTTTTCATTACTGAAATCAGCTGTATCCCCGTTACTAAATTCTATACTTCCTTTAATCATCAGAAGAAATACTTTTTCTTTTTCATCAATTGTATATTTAAAAGTTTTACCGGGCTTGATTTCAACATCGAAATATATGGGATCAACATAGGTTCCTCTTACAGGTCCTTTTAAACCTTTGTACTCTCCACATATAATGTTGACTTTAGAATTATTATCTTCGTGAGTTATCAAATCCTTTACAGTTATATCCCTATATGCAGGTTCAGTCATCTTGTTTTTCTTTGGTAAATTAAGCCATAACTGAGCGCCTAGCATTCTTTTAGATGGTTGAGGCATTTCCTGGTGAACAATTCCGCTCCCTGCAGTCATCCACTGGCAACCGTAAGGTTCTATAGTCCCGCTATTTCCTAAACTGTCTCCGTGTTCTAATTCACCTTCTATTAAGTAAGTAATAGTTTCAATTCCTCTATGAGGATGCCATGGAAATCCTTTAATATAATCTTCTTTATTATCAGAATCAAAAAAATCTAAAAGTAAAAATGGGTCTACTTCTTCTACATCTCTTCTGCTAAATATTCTATTTAACTTTACACCAGCACCATCTTGAGAAATTGTACCTGGATATTTCTTTTTTATTACTCTTTTCAAAAAATCACTCCTTTTTAGAATTTATATAATTTATACCCTTAAATTAAGAAAAATAAACATTTTTATATTGGGACTTCATTTGGGTATAAATATAAGAAAGAAGTTTACTATTTATACTATAAGTAATATAATTAACAAAAGGATGGTAGCTATGAAAAGAAAATTTCTATTTAAATTTTTTCTCCTGCTTTTTATTGTTTCAATAGGTCTTTTGGCAAATTCTTATTATAAGTCCTATAAAGCCGACAAACTCTACAGTGAAGCAAGAGAAATGTATTATAAAAATGTAGAAGAAGTATTAGATAAAAAAATAAATGTAGAAAACCCTGAAGAGGTTATAGATATAACTGAAGAAAGTGAAAACCCACAGGATTCCCAAGAAGTAAATGACATGGATTCACCAGAGGAAGCTTCAGAAGAAGAACCTCAAGAAGATAATACAACAGAAGAACCTGCGGCACAAGAA
>DPPH01000082.1 GCA_003539375.1 Clostridiales bacterium | reverse complement strand
GCAATTTTAGGGACCATCGCAGGAGTAACAATAGCAGCATTAATAGCTTTTATTGTTGGGAATTTTGCAAGGCTTACTGGATTGAGCTCCGATGAAGCTGTAATGCTCATGTACTTGCCAAATGGAGTACAATTTGACTTTAAGGGGCTGCTATTTGCCGGGATTATTATTGGAACACTTGGAGCAGTAATGGATGTTAGTATATCCATAGCTTCATCTATGGACGAAGTTAAAAAAGCCAATGAGAAGATATCCAAACTTAGTTTAATAAAATCCGGAATGAATGTGGGAAGAGATATTATGGGAACTATGACTAACACACTAATTTTAGCTTATACAGGGGCATCAATACCTATAATGCTGGTTTTCCTAGCATATAACACCTCTATGACGGAAATTATTAACCTGGATATAATAGCAACAGAAATTATCAGAGCTTTTACGGGAAGTATAGGGATAGTACTAGCAATACCCTTTACAGCTTTTTTTGCTGGTATGTTAGAATAGGAGAGTTATGAATAAAAAAATAATAGATAGTTTTGATACTACAAATTTATATTTATTAATGAATAAAGTCAAATCACCAAAGGCGGTAGTTATTATAGTTCACGGTTTAGCCGAGTACGGTGAAAGATACAACTACTTTGCTAATGCTTTAAATTCTAAGAACATATCTGTCTACAGATTTGATTTAAGAGGCCACGGTAAAAGTGGCGGACAAAAAGGTTGGGTGGATAAGTACGAGGATTACATTAACGACCTAGGAGAAATAGTAAGCTTAGCAAAAAAAGAAAACGAGAACCTACCTGTATTCATATTTGGTCACAGTATGGGTGGATTTATTTCAGCAGGATATGGAATCAAACATAAAAATGAAGTGGATGGCATTATTCTTTCAGCTGCAGCTTTAAGAAAACCTGAAGATGTAAAAGGTATTAAGGGAATATTCGTATCCATTTTAAATAAAATTTATCCATCATTTAAAATGAAAAACAACCTTGGGAAATTAGTATCAAGAGATAAAAAAATAGTAGAAAAATACGAAAAAGATCCTTTGATTCTTAGAAGAATATCTATAAAATTATACTATGAATTTTTAATAGAAGGAATTGATTGGCTTCAAAAAAAAGTAAAAGGCTTTAATTACAAAACTTTGATTCTTCATGGCAAAGATGATAAGATAATAAATCACGAATCTTCAATTGAATTTATGGAAAATATAAGCAGTGATGATAAAAATCTTATAATTTACGATGATTTATATCATGAAATATTAAATGAGAAAGAAAAAGACAAAGTTATAATTGATATAATAAATTGGATTGAAGAAAGAATCTAATAAACAATTACATAGTTTTTGAAATTATGTTATAATTTACTTATTAAAAGAAGGAGGAGTAGGATGTACGGTTTATTTCTAATTTTAAATGATGTATACAAACTTGATATGATACATGAACTCTTGTACGAAGAAGAATTAGGGGCTACTACAATAGACAGTCAGGGTATGGGTAAGGTTTTATTAGATCATCACGTGAATGTTCCTATGCTTTCTAGTATGAGAAAATTGATTGATGGTAGAAAACCATACAATAAGCTTATTATAAGTGTAATTAAAGAAAAAGATAAGCTGGATAGAGTTGTAAGAAAAATAAACAAAGAACTTGATTGTTTCAGTGAACCAGGGGTTGGATTTATGTTTGTGCTTCCAGTTCTAGAGTGTCACGGGTCGAAACATGAATGTATAATTGAAGATGTTGATAATGGTGAAGAAGAAGTAGAAGAAAAACCATATATCTAAAAGAATCTAAGTTAAAAGAATTCTATGGGAAACCATAGGATTTTTTTATTAAAAATGTTTATTTTTTTTAACAAATAGTATATAGTATATAATATGATTTTAAAATGTACACAAATGTATGCTAGGAGGAAACAAAATGTTAAAAGTATCAAAATTTGGAGGAACTTCGTTATCAGAGGGAAAACAAATAAAAAAGGTAGCAGAAATAATTAAAAGTGATAATAACAGAAAATATATAGTTGTTTCTGCACCGGGAAAAAGATGGAGTGAAGATAATAAAATTACAGATTTATTATATCTTTGTCACGCCCACTTAAAATACAACGTTCCAAGTGGGGAAATATTTAAAATGATAACAGATAGATATAGTAATATCGTTAAAGATTTAGAAATTGATTTTAATTTAAATAAGCACATGAAAGAAATAGAAAAAAGTTTCAATAAAAACATATCAATTGATTATTTAGCGAGTAGAGGAGAATATTTAAATGCTTTAATATTATCAAAATATTTAAACTGTGAGTTTGTCGACAGTAAGGATATTATTTATTTTAATATGGATGGATCTTTAGACGAAGAAAAAACTGAAAAATCCATAAGAAAACGATTAGAAAATGTAGAAAGATGTGTTATTCCAGGGTTTTATGGTTCTACTCCATTAGGAGAGATAAAGACTTTTACTAGAGGAGGATCGGATATTACTGGTTCTTTGATATCTAGATTTTTAAATGTAGATATATATGAAAATTGGACAGATGTATCAGGTTTTATGATGGCTGATCCAAGAATTATTGAGAACCCTAAAAAAATTAGAAACATCACTTATCAAGAATTAAGAGAGCTTTCTTACATGGGAGCTAAAGTTCTTCACGATGAAGCTATTTATCCTGTAAGAAAAGCAAATATACCTATAAATATAAGAAATACAAATAATCCAGATGATATAGGAACAATGATTACTAACGAAAAGAAAAATGGTAGTGATATAGCAATAACAGGAATTGCTGGCAGAAAAGATTTTACTGTAATAGGGTTGCAAAAATTCTACATGAATAATGAGGTAGGATTTGTAAAAAAACTGCTTTCTATATTAGAAATGTACGATATAACATTCGAGCATATACCATCAGGCATTGATACTGTATCTATTGTTATAGACAATGAATATTTAAACGGTAAACTTGAAAAAATAATTGATAAAATAGAAAAAAACTGTGAACCGGATAAAATAGAAGTATTTAAAAATATAGCCTTAATAGCTGTAGTAGGGCAGCGAATGGCTTATACTTCTGGAATTTCAGCTAGAATATTTGGAGCTTTAGGTAGAGAAAAGGTAAATATCAGAATGATAGATCAAGGTTCAAGTGAGATAAATATAATAATTGGAGTTAAAGATGAAGATTTTGAAAAAGCTGTAAGAGGGATTTACTATGAATTCAATAAATAAAAATAAAGGCTAGTATTTAGCCTTTATTTTATTATTACATTTCTATTATTGTTGTCCCAACTTACACTTTTCCCTAGAGATTCAGATATAAACCTTATCGGGACTAAGGTTCTACTGTTTACTATAATAGGAGAGGTGTCTAATATAAATTCCGAATCGTTAATATAAGCCCTATTGCTACCGATTGTCATAATTATATCCATGGATTCATTATATCCAACAGCCCTTCTATCTTCAGGAATCCAATTGACTTCCATACCAAAATTTTCGTAAATAGCTCTAAAAGGAACTAAAGTTCTTCCATTTTGGATTATTGGTGGTTGGTCAAATTTTATATTTTTATCATCTAAAATTATACCTATTGGATTGTAGTACTTATCTAATTTTATCTCTTTAATAAGGTCAATTAATTCATTATGTCTTTTTATATTAGAAGAAATATCAATATTTAATATCCTGTGATAAGGTGTGTCAGTAGAGTGGTTTCCAGAAAACTGGTGGTCTTTAGACATTTCATCATCTGTAAGCAGGTAGTAGTCGTATAAAGGATAATCTAAATCCGGGACAGGGTCGTCCCAAGTCATGTCTAAATGATATTTATAGCCGCCCAAACTAATAATATTCCAAATATGATTTTCACCGCCGGCAGTACCTTCTACAAAACCTACATCAAAACCAGCCGACTTATACATTTTATAACCTAAAAGTGCGTAACCATTACAAACGGATTTTTTGTCGAATAGTGCATCATAATGAGTATAATTATTGTAGTTAGTATCATAAGATGTATTTATAACTATATAATCATGGATAACTTTAATTTTTTCATGAGAAGACATTTCCGGGCTTATAATAGCATCAAGTATCTCATTAATTTTTTGATTCACCTTGTCTTCTTGTTCTTTGTTTATTAGATGGTCTACATCTATGGTTATATTTATATTATTTTCATAACCTTCATAGGACCACTGCCAACTATTTATGGAGTAGTTTATATATTCCTCACTGTTTAAAATTTCATTTAAAGTATTATTTAGATTTTTACTACTTCCAACATAATTAACCTCAATAATCCTATCTCTATTATACAGACTATTTACGATATAATCTCTCAAGTCTTCTGGATTATTTATAGAAACATTTACCGCTTTATAATTATGGGAAAAAGATGATATAATAGTAAAAATTAGAATAAATACTAATATTTTTTTTGTTTTCAATTTTTCCTCCTAAAATCAATCTTAACTTATATTATATGTTATAATTAAAAAAAAATGAAGGTGTTAATGTGAAATTAGACAAAGATGTTGTAAAAATATTAAATAAATTTGAAAAAAATAAGTTTAAAGCATACATAGTGGGTGGAGCAGTTAGAGATTATTTATTAGGATATGATATAAATGATTACGATATTGCAACGGATGCAAAACCTGAAGAAGTTACAGAGATTTTTGAAAAAGTAATTCCTACGGGAGTAAAATACGGTACTGTTACCCTAGTATACAATAATAAAAATTATGAAATTACTACATTTAGAAAAGATTTCGATTATATTAATAATAGAAAACCGGATAAAGTAGTTTATTCTGAAGATATTGACGAAGATATAAAAAGAAGAGATTTTACAATAAATTCTCTGTACTGTGATTCTAAAGGTAGAATTAGGGACAAATATTCTGGAGTTAAAGATATTAAATCGAAAATCATCAGAACCATAGGAAATCCTGATGAAAGGTTTAAAGAAGATGCTTTAAGAATGATTAGAGCAGTAAGGTTTATGGCTACATTAGGCTTTAAAATTGAAGAAAAAACTAAAAATAGTATAGTAAAAAATCACCAGCTTATTGAAAATGTTAGTGCTGAAAGAATTAAGACTGAGTTCGACCGAATCCTACTATCTAATAATCCCGGAGAAGGTATAAGAACCTTAACAGATACAAATTTAATGAAATATATTATTCCTGAACTTTATAAGACTGTAGATTTTGACCAGCACAGTAAATATCACGATAAAAACGTATATGATCATACAATTGCCGTAGTAGAAAATATAGAGCCTAAACTAGATTTAAGGCTGGCTGCTTTGTTACATGATATATCAAAACCTGAAAGCTTCACTTTAGATGAAGAATTAGAAGGCCATTTTAAAGGACATCATATAAAATCTGCTGATAAAAGTGTAGAAATATTGAAAAGATTGAGATATGATAATAAAACTATCGAAAACGTAAGAGTTCTTATAAGATATCATTATTTAAAAGATATATCCATAAAAGAAAAAGGTGTTAAAAGATTCATTAATAATGTAGGCAAAGAAAGATTAGATGATATATTTAAATTAAACATAGCAGATATTAAAGGAAAAGCGGATATGAGGAGCATTGATAAAGTTTATAATCTTCAAAAAAAATGCAAGGAGATTTTTGAAAAACAAGAACCTCTTTCAATAAAGGACCTGAAAATAAACGGAAATGATATAATAAAAACTGGAGTAAAAGAAGGAAAAAAAGTTGGAGAAGTTCTTCAATATTTACTGGAAAAAGTACTTGAAAACCCGGCCTTAAATAACAGAAAAGATTTACTTGAAATAACTAAAAATTATTTAGATTAAGAGGTAATAATATGAAGATTCAAAAAATTAAAGGAAAAACCTGTATTATATTAAAAAAAGGTGTAACTACTTTACTCTACAAATTAAAAGAAAATTATTATGTGTTGATAGATCCTGGTCATTTAACTGATAAAAACTATAAGGAATACATTGATTTCTTAAAGGATAATAATATATTTCCCAAATATATTATATGTACTCACGGACATGTAGACCATGCAAATGCTGTATTATATATAAAAAAAGAGTTTAAAAGCAAAGTAATTATGCCTGAATACGAAGCATATTTTTTTGATAACCCAAAGTTCTATATCGAAAAGGTAGTGAGAGCAAAGAACATAAACTATGAATCAATATATCCAAATTCGGATCTAAAGGTTGATTATATAATAAGAGAAGAAAATGAAATCGAATTAGAAGGAGAAATTTTCAAAGTAGTTCGATTGCCGGGGCACTCCTTTAATCACTGTGGTTTTGCAACTCCGGATGATGTTTTATACTTAGGAGATACTATTTTATCAGAGGACATAATAAAAAAGACAAAAATTCCATATATTTATGATATTGAGACAGATATAAAAAGCAAAAGAAAGATTTTAAACTTAGAATATAAACATTACATAGTTAGCCACAATGAAGAGATTAAGAATATAGAAAAAACCATAGAAAAAAATGTTGAATTTATCAATAAAATTATTTTAAAAATAATGAATTATTTAAAAAGTCCCATGACCTATGAGGATATAACCCAAAAAATCAATTTAGAGTTAGGTATAGGAAAAAGCCTGTTAAAATATGTAATAGCTGAAAGGTCTATAAAAAGCTTTGTGTATTATTTAGAAAAAACAAATCATATCAAAAGTTTTATAGAAGATAATAAGATTTATTATAAAGGAAATAAAGAATTTAAAAATATAAAAATAAGAGGGTAGGAATTACTACCCTCTTATTGTGCTATAACCTCAGTC
>DPPH01000268.1:490-3130 GCA_003539375.1 Clostridiales bacterium | reverse complement strand
GCTTTTCGAATAAATAGGGGTGAGCCTTATCATAAGTGATTCGAAAGTTTTTTATAAATTTAATTACTTAACATTTTCTTCTGTCCAAAACGAGTTATAAAAACTTATTTTTTCATTTTCAATATCATTTATTGTTATATAATGTTTCTCATCAAAATTGATACGATTTTCCTTTGAAAAATCAATACTTATGATTTCTTCATCATCTGAAAAAAGACGGTATGTAGCTGAACCAACCTCTTCATTGGTTTCTATAAACCTAAAGTATTTTGACTGCTCCATCATAGAAATGAACATATCGATTAACTCCTTATCTTCAGTAACATAGAGTCTTCCATCACCTGGATGTCTTGATTTAATAATATTTATACCATCGTTATCATAATCGATTATATTATTAAAACTCTTTACTGACAGAATCAGCCAAGCTATTAAAAAAATAATTACTATTGTAACTCTTTTTTTCATCTCACTCACCTTTTTACTCTTCACTATGTATAACAAATTAAGATGTATATTTTTTATTACTCAAAATTTGAAGTGCAACTCCCAGTATAAGACCAACTAATAGAATTAAACTATTCAAAAATGCTCCTGACATATTTGGATGAGACTTATTAAATGTATGAACTAAATATTCTGAAATAAGACCTATTCCTGCAAAAATTATAGTAACATTTGCAAATACGACTTTACCAAGCAATGTCGCTATAACTCCGATAATCCAAATTGGCAAGTAGATTGCTAAGATTACCGAAATATCAATGTACTTCAAGAAAAACATCAAATATAAAATTACCATGAGAATCAGCGTAGGAACAATAAAAAATACTATTCTTTTCTTAAAATTTCTGCTCATGAAGCTCCCTCCTGAACTATTTGGTTTTTATTTTGCTAAAACCATTTCGATCTAAACCTGATTTTACCTAATCTATAATTTCAAATTCACTAGGCTTACCATTTTTTTCAATTTGAATATCCCAAAATCTTCCCAATACTATCCATTCTTCATTGATTTTACCTAAGGACAAGTCAAGATGAGCACGGTTTCTTCTGTAATCACCTTCAGATGGAAAATAAAATACAATACGTCTAGTTAAGTATCTATCATTGTATTCTTTAATTTTTTTTATTAATGACGATTGTTTTTCAATTTCGTAGTCCAAGTAATCAGCATTTTTTAAAAAACGACTCAACTTTTCAATATTTATCCTTCTTCCACCAAGAGTATTAAATCTAATTATTACTTTATCATTGATGTACATCCTATGTCTTTCGCTTAGTGCATACTTTGTATTCTCATTACCAGCTTTTACTTCTGATAAATAGTTTTCTATTAGAACAGATTCAACATAATTAATCTCTTTTATTTCAGAAATTTGAAAAACTAATCCTATACCAGCAATCAACAATATTACAAATAAACTAATCATTTTTTTCATAAAACATCCTTATTCTTAGAATTTTACCACCCCCCAATATTTTCATCAATTTTATATTCCCCATCTACGGGCTTTAATTTAAAAATAACTCGATTCACCTCGTTATGAATTGATGAATATACATATAGTTCAAGAGTAGCATTTTTGGTTATTGGAGTAATGTTGATACTGCTTATATATGCCGTAGTGAAATCGTTAATCCTTACATCTCCTACTATCCGCAAACATAATTTACCATTTTTTTCAAAGTATAGTTGATTATAAATTGTTTCTACATACTCTCTTGTAAAATAACCCTGCATCATTGAAAACAACTTATCCTTCGTATCGATTCTATTGTCCGTTATCTCCAAATAATCTGTATTCATATCTTTATGATAAGGATCGTCACCTCCTTCAATCATTATTATTCTCATCTTCTTTGCTTCTACAATAAAATTCTTTGATTCTGTTAATAGACTGTTTTTAATAACTTCATTGTCGCTATTGATTTTATAACCTATTGCTGAGCATAACAAAATTATTATTGCTATTATAAATATATATTTTTTTTCATAACTAATACACTCCTTTGATATTAAGACAAACTTATAATAAAAGATTATAATTTTTTATTAGTTTCAGCTAAGAATAACAATAATTCACTCTGATATAAATTGAAGTCCATTCCAAAAATATCTTTTTCTATAAAATCTATGTTCACCACGGGCTGTTACTATTAATTCACCTTCTGAGCCTTTTAAAAAACTCTCAGAATGATGAGGATTTGGACGCCTTAGTATCTCTTCACCATCGAAGGTGAAAATTTCAAATGAGTTTTCTTTAACAGTAAAAACAATAAATTCAAAATCATCATTACCCATTATTCCAATATTATAATCTTCAATTCCATCATTATTTAAATCCTGACCAACTAAGGTGAATTCACCTATAAAACCAATGTATTTAAGATTAAAGCAATCATTTAGATCCAATATATCAACTATCAACTCATCTTTTAGTAACAATAGCTTAAATTCTCCATAATATCCATTTTTATAGATGCTAAAACCTTCATCTTCAGGTTTTAAGGGAGTTAGTTCTTCTGTTTGTATTAAAATAATTTTAAATGGTTCATTATCAATGTCGATGTTATACTCGGTAATAGTATTATGACTATCTAAGTCATACAAACTTTGATCAATAGTGCTATCAGTAT
>DPPH01000268.1:0-148 GCA_003539375.1 Clostridiales bacterium | reverse complement strand
TTTCTTGAATTTAACCAAATTTTTGACTTTGAAAAAATTAATTAAGACCATAATAATAATAATGCTTAAATATATTGCTGCTAGTAACAATAATGACGGTAAAATTTTTATAAACATGAAATCATCCTTTCAGTTATTATAATGACAT
>DPPH01000256.1:29374-29535 GCA_003539375.1 Clostridiales bacterium | reverse complement strand
AGTAGTATGCCGGCATAAATTAAATCTGTATTTACATTCTCATAAATTTGTGAAATTTTCTCCCCTAACCTGAGCATCCTAACCAGATGATATAAAAGTCCACCTTTAATTGAATGGTGATTCGATTTGGCTGCGGGATAAAAACTCATCTTATCTTTGTA
>DPPH01000256.1:28256-29122 GCA_003539375.1 Clostridiales bacterium | reverse complement strand
TCTACTACTATTTTTTTTATGTCTTCATTTTTTATTTTAGAAATATATGCCTTTACTTCATCAAACATATCATCAATATCTAAAGGTGCTGCTTCTACAAAATCTCTTATATCTATTTCGTCCTGAGAATTTATTTCTCTAATCCTTTCAATTTTTAGCTGTTTTACCCCTTTCCATTCACTGGCTGTTCCCCTTATTTTCATCACCTTATAATCTTCTATTCTATTTTCAATATCTTTGTTTAAATTCCATATTTTTCCGTTTATTTCTTCTTCACCATCACCTAAAATTAGGTCCATATATAGCTTTCCATTCTTATCACTTTTTACTTCTTTTGCCTTGACTAGAAAAAAACTATCAAATCTTTCATTTACTTTTAAATCTTTAATCTTTTTGTAATTCACTTATGCCTCCTTTAATTTATTTAATCTAATTTTAAGCCCATATGATATGAACTGTAAAAAACTCCATCAATTTGAATATCCCTGCTCAACAATCCTTCTTTTATAAAACCATATTTTTCATATAATTTTATAGCTCTTTCATTTTCTTCATTTACTAGAAGATCTATTTTTCTGAAGTTATCTTTTCTGCACAATGATATAATAAACTCCATCATACTGCTACCCACACCCATATTCCAAAATTCTTTCAGTACACTTATACCAATATCTGACTTATGACTCAATCTATCTTTCTGTGAGCTAGCTATATTAACTACAGATACAAGGTGGTCATCTATAAACCCTCCTATCATGTAGTTTCTTTTAGTTTCTTGAGTATTTCTTAAAAATATTTTCTCCTGATCTATAGTATATGAAACTCCTTCGGAACCAAAGGTTAAAAAATCAGTTTCGCTACCAACA
>DPPH01000256.1:27734-28011 GCA_003539375.1 Clostridiales bacterium | reverse complement strand
TACTAGTATATTTTAGAACTTCTACTGCATCATCAGGATTTAACTCTCTTATTATTAACATCTTATTGTTTTTCAAAATAACTTCTTTCATTTCAAATCCTCCAAATAAATTAAAATCGAATCATATGTTCTATAAAATTATATCATATATCAATTTTATTTAAAGAAATAAAAAAACCGCCTTAGCGGTTTTTTATATGCTTTTTAAAATTCTTTCCAGGTCTTTCTTGTTAAAGAAATACTTTTTATTACAAAATTGACAACTTACTTCTGCTTT
>DPPH01000256.1:3193-27501 GCA_003539375.1 Clostridiales bacterium | reverse complement strand
CCATCTTCTCTGATTATTTTTTCTAAATCTTCTTTTCCCACAGATATCAAAACTTCTTCAGTTTTTTCTTTACTACAGTCGCACTTGTACTGTACAGGTATTTTTTCAGTTATTTCAATTTTAAAATCACTCAGTATCTCCTGTGCAATATTTTCTAAGCTTTTTCCTTCTTTAAAATACTGGGAAACATTTTTTAGTTTTGAGATTTGCTTTTCTATCTTTTCAATCTCCTCTTCTTTTAGGTCCGGCATAGTCTGTATCATAAAACCACCGGCAGACTTTACAGAAGTATCTTTATCCACTAAAACACCCAGTCCTATTACTGTTGGTTGCTGTTCTGAATTAAAATAATAAGAAGCAATGTCCTCACCTATCTCACCTGTTACTAGTTGAGATTGACCCACATAGGGCTCTTTCATTCCTATATCTTTTATTACCTTAAGGGTACCCTTGGTTCCTACAGCCTTACCAACATTAAGTTTTCCATTGCTTTTATCTTCTACAAAAAATCTAGGATTTTGTATATATCCCTTTACATTACCTATGCTATCAGAGGTTACTAATAATGTTCCAGCAGGTCCTCCCCCGTTTATTCTAAGGGTAAGCTTATCTTTTTCATTTTTCATTGTATAGCCCATCATCAACCCAGCTGTAAGCAATCTTCCTAAAGCTGCAGTTGCTGTAGGTGTTGTGTCATGAAACTCTCTAGCTTTTTCTACTACATCAGTAGAGTTAACAATCATAAATCTAAAGGAAATTTTTTCGTCTATTCCTCTTATCATATATCCCATTTTTACCTCCTAACTCCTGTAAACACAATTCTTTCAGACTCGTCATCTATATTTTTATCTTTATAATCATCATATATTTTTACATCTTTAAATCCTTTTTCTTCCAGGACTTCTTTAACTTTTTCTACTTTAAAGGCTCTCTGACTTTGAACTTCTGTTATCCTTTTATAACTATCTCCATCTTTAATAAAAAAGTTTAGAGTCATTTCCGATATATCTTTTTCTTCAACAAAATTATTTTCCCACACATAAAAGATACCCTCTTCTTCTGAGACAAAGGTATTATTTCCAAGAATATTTTTCAATTTATTATAGCTGCTTATATCAAATATAATCATTCCGTCTTCTTTTAACAAATTCCAGGAATTAACTATAAAATCTTCCAAGTCTTTGTCTTTTAACATATAATTCACTACGTCGCATGCACTTACAACTGCATCAAACTTTTTATCCATCTGTATGCTTCTACCGTCGCCCTTCATAATTTTAATATTGGGTATTTTTCTTAGTTTCTCATAAGCTTTAACCAGCATATTTTCTGAAGGTTCTACAGCAGTTATTTTATAGTTTTTTTCACCCAGTCTTTTTGTAATTTCACCAGTACCGCATCCAATTTCTAAAATATCCTTTTTTCCATCTAATTTTTTATGTATAAACTCCGACCATTTGTTGTATGATACTTCCTTCATTAAAATATCATAAATTTCTGAAAACTCGTAGTTGTTCAAATTAATCCTCCTGATAATTAATCTTTGTTTTTCTTATATCTTACTATGTTTTTTAACTCTTTGATTTCTTTTAATATAAGATTTAGAGTATACTGAATACTAACTAGTATAACAAAAAATATTATTATTGCAATTAATCTAATATCTAAATTATTCATTTTCTAACATCTCCCTGTTATATATATGAATTTCTTTTCCTTTTATCTTATCTTGATCCAACTGTTCTTTCATATCCTCCGGCACGGTTATAATATCTTTTACTCCATCGCTTATGTACCTGTAATCATACTTATCTTCAAAGTATTTGTACCATTCTTCCGATTCTTGATTCTCCTCAGTACTACTTACCCTAATCCTTGGAATTTCTTTGAAATCAAATCTCTTATCTGCCCAAGAATAACTAGGATGGGAACCAACATTCAGTACTGCAGTATGATTGTATTCGAATCCATCATAACTGCCATTTATAACATGCTTTTCTAAATCTCCTTCAGGTCTAAGTCCGTAAGGTAGTGATAAAGTGGTCATATCGTAATCAGGGATATAATACTTTATTACCTCTACCTGTCTTCCCAATTGAAATCTTATGCCTTCTTCTTCTAATTCATTTAAATAAGCATGATTATAGGTATGGTTTCCTACATCATATCCATTTTCTATTAAGAAATTTAATTTGAATTCTATATGGTCTTTTTGTCTAAATGGATTTGTTCCAAACAAATAGAAAGTTGCTGTAGAATTAAAATCGGGGTTTTCCTTCTTGAAATCCTCCATTATTCCTACTGCACTATCCGGGTCAATAATTAATTTGCCATTCTCTTCTATTACATTAAAATTGTTTTTTAATCCATCATCAAAAGTAAGTACCACCGGGGTTTTACCGGCCGGTACATCCATCTCTCCCGTCACAAAATCTTTTAGGGCTACTAGATAGTAGTCATTATTATAAAGGTATTCCAAGTCTTCCCTAAAGGCTTCTTTTGATATTTCCCACACTCCATCTTCATCTTCTATAGAATGAAGCATTAAAACCATAACCTTACCCATTTCATTTGGTTTAAGGCTTAAATCTATATCTTCTATTGTGATTTCTTCCTTCGGATTATCTATATTATCGCTGGGTTCTAAATACCCAGTATTGCCTGCTAATGCTATAAGAAAAATGTTTATAAAGATTAATAATCTATTCATCTGTATCGTCTCCTTCTTCTAAGTTAATATAATTCTAACAGAGATACCTATAAAAATATACAATTAAATAAAATTTAACAATTTTTATTATATTTTCTCCTTATTATGTTATAATACATAAAGGTGGTGGTAGTTTGTTTGATAGCGGTTCAATTTTAGCGAAAAATAAATTGAAAATATTATATATATTCTATACTATAAATATACCCATAAATAACACAGATATAACCAAATTTGTCCTTGAGAAAGATTACATGGACTATTTTACCCTGCAAAAGATACTGACAGAGCTAAATGAAGATGGGTTTCTTACGATAGACAAAGTAGATGACAAAGATCTTTTTTATTTGACTGAAACAGGGAAAAAAACTGTAGATATGTTTATAGATAAAATACCAAAATTATATAGAAAAAGCATAGAAAACAATTTTAAATCTTTAAAGAAAGAAATTGAAAAGAATCGTCAGCTAATTGGACATTATTTTCAAAGAAAGGATAAGGATTTTACAGTTATCCTCCAAGCCTTTGAAGATGATATTACTGTTTTTAACTTATCTATTAATGTTCCCGATGAAGATTCTGCAAAAAATATAATGAAAAAATGGAAAGAAAATCCTGATAAAATATATTCAGAGTTTATAAATATACTATTTAAGTAGGTGTAAATATGACAGATAATAAAATCATAATATATACAGATGGTGCTTGTTCAAATAACCAGAAAGACAATAATTTAGGTGGGTACGGCGCTGTTATGCTTTATAAAGGCCATAGGAAAGAAATTTACGGTGGCGAAAAAAACACCACCAACAACATCATGGAAATGAAGGCCATAATAGAAGCTTTAAAGCTCCTTAAAACATATGAAATCCCTGTAGAAATATATACTGATTCAGCTTACATATCAAACTGTATGAATCAAAAATGGTATGAAAAATGGATTAAAAATGGCTGGAAAACAGCCAATAAAAAACCAGTTAAAAATAAAGAGCTATGGATGGAGATTTTAAAATATGCAGATAAAATCAACACCATAACCTTCCATAAAGTTCCTGGTCATTCTGGGGTGGAGCTTAACGAAAAAGCAGATGAATTAGCCAATAAAGGTATCGATAGCATTAGATAGAATTCTTTTACCATCGGAGTATCCTTTATCAATGTTTTTCAAAATATTCTCTCTATTAAAATCTAGGGTACCTCCTAAAAATTCATCGGGACTTATATCAATTATATCAATATTATTAAATTCTGAGTAATCAAATTCCTCAGGTCTCAATCTTACGGATATTATCTTTTTATAACCTTTTTCCACAAGCATATTAATAGGGAGATTATTAAAAAAACCTCCATCTATATAATAATCACCGTCAATTTTTTCGGCTTTGAAAACAGGTAAGTAAGATGAAGCAATGATATATTTATACAGACTTCCTACTTCAATATCTTCTAAGAATAGCTCTTTCAACTTTCTTTTACTTAAATTATAGGTAACTAGACCTAGGTCTATATTTTTACTTCTTATAAGTTCTTCATCAATTTTAGTCTTTATCATTTCTTTCATTGGTTCTATATCTAGGGGTTCTTTATTGTTTAGAAAAAATTCTTGAAGTTTGTCGATATCCTTAGCTAAGTCTGAACTAAATTCTTTAGGAAAATTTTTCTCTTTTCCATCATCTTTGACTATATTTTCAACAGATAATTCTGTCCACATTTTAAGAGCAAAATCAATATCTCCCATTGCAAATGCTGCGGAGTTGATTGCTCCAACTGAAGTACCTACTACTCCATCTATCTTTATATTTTTTTCCTGTATATATTTCCATACTCCAATTTGATATGCACCTTTAGCTCCTCCACCTTCAAAAGCTATACCTATCATTTCCATCATCCCCTATTATTTTGTGTTGTAAATCTCTATAGAATTTTCTATAGTTTCTTCAACTAGTTTTTCTACATCTAAGTTTTTCTCATCCTCTAAAATATTATCTAAATTAGGTCTAGTAACAGGATTGTCTGGTGAGAATATTGAACAGCAGTCATCATAAGGTTGTATAGAAATTTCATAAGTCTCAATATCTCTTGCCGTATCTATAATCTCTGTTTTATCATTCCCAATTAAAGGTCTTAGTATAGGAATATCTACACTGTTTTCTATAACTCTAAGAGAGTTGATAGTCTGACTTGCTACCTGTCCTAGGCTCTCTCCTGTTACAAGGCAGTCGTATTCTTCTCTTTGGGCAATTTTTTCACTAATTTTCATCATAAATCTTCTAGCAATAATTGTGGTGTTCTTTTCCTGGCATTTTTCTTTAATTTGTCTGTAAATTTCTAAAATATTTACAAAATAAACTTTCATAGGACCGGTGTAAACAGACATAATATCACTTAATTCTTTTATTTTTTCATTCGATCTTATACTTGTATAGGGATAAGAGTGAAAAGATATACAGTCTACCTTTACTCCTCTCCTTCCCATTAGATATCCAGCTACAGGACTATCAATTCCTCCAGATAATAATACTAATCCCCTGCCGTTTGAACCAATAGGTAAGCCTCCTCCTCCTTGGTATTTTTCAGAATAGATATAGGTTTTACTTCTTATATCTACATTTACAATTAAATCAGGATTGTGAACATCAACTTTTATATCCTCAACATTTTTTAATACTTCCCCACCTAAAATATTGTTTAAATCCATTGATTTCACCGGAAAAGTTTTGTCAGCTCTTTTTGCTTTTATTTTAAAAGTCTTTATATTTCTACTTTCTTTTTTAAAATTAACATATTCTACTACAGTATTTTTTATATCTTCAAGGTCACTTTCTATTTTTACACATGGAGATACTACTACGATGCCAAAAACTTTACTTATTTTTCTAACCATTTTATCTATGTTATCATCAATATCCAAAAAAACTTTACCTCTGTCTCTATATATCTTTATTTCCTTATCGTCTATTACTCGTTTTAGAGACTGATTTAATTTATTCTCAAAGTAACCTCTGTTTCTACCCTTTAATACAATTTCTCCTAAGCTCATACTTATATTATTATACATATTATCTCCTAACCATTTTTCTTATTTCATTTGTATATTTTGCAATTTTTTCTACTACATATTTTACATCTTTTTCATTACTGTATCTTCCAAAACTGATTCTTACTGTTCCGTCTAAAAAATTTTGAGGAATATTTAAAGCCTGGTAAGTTTCGCTTATTCCCTTATAGTTTGAAGAACATGCTGATCCGGAAGATATATAAATGTCATCCATTTCTAAAAAATGTATTAAAACTTCACTCTTAATATCCTTAATCGATAAGTTTAAAATATATGGGGAAGTTTTTTCTAAATTTCCATTAAAAATTACCTCTTCAATATAATTAGGTAACAACTCTCGATACATTTTATTAATCCTTTTAACTTTCTCATAATTTTCATCCATTGTCTTGCTAGCTATCTCACAAGTTTTTCCAAAGGATGCTATAGATGGAATATCTTCAGTGCCTGACCTTAAATTTTTCTGCTGTCCTCCACCGTAAAGTAGGGGTACAAATTTGTCAGGTTCTTTAATGTAAAGTCCCCCTATACCTTTTGGACCGTGTATTTTATGAGAAGAAAAGGACATAGTGTCTATTTTTAATTTACTAACATCTATTTTTAATTTACCAAATCCTTGGACTCCATCTACATGTATTAATACTTCCTTACTAATTCCCTTAATTTTTTGAGTCATTTCTTCTATATTCTGCAAGAAACCTATCTCACTATTTACAAAAGGAATTGTTACTAGTCCTGTACTGTCATCGATCTTTTCATATAAATCATCCACCCTATATTCACCATTATTATAGTAACCGTAGTGCTGAACTTTTATACCTTTTTCTTCCTTTAAAAACTCCCAGTATTTAGTTACTGATGGATGTTCTATTTTAGTTGTCAGTATTTTTTTCTTTTTATTCTTAAACCTTATTATCTGCCATAATCCTGTATTATTTCCCTCAGTTCCTCCAGATGTAATGATTATATTTGAAGGTTTAGCATTAATCATATTTGAAATATATTCTAAGTTTAACTTATATATTTTTTCTGAATTTACTCCCATTTTATGAAGGGAAGAAGGATTACCGTAGTTGTTTTTGTGAGTCTCTATAAGCTTATTAAGAGCTTCACTATCTATCTTTGTTGTTGCAGCATTATCAAGGTATACAGCCATTTTATCAGCTCCTTATTTCCTTAATATTCGTTTTTATTTCTTAATAAATATACCTATTGATTTAATTTTTCCAGTGTGCTATAATGAAAGTGGTTATCCCCCCGATAGCCAAATATATTCCCAATACCCCTTTTAAGCATTTATGCTTAAGATAAGGCGACCTACCCAGGTCGCTTTATCTTTTTGTATTAAGCTCTTTTATAATTTTTTAAATATTCTAACTTGTCTTTGTTGTACAATCCTGTCAATTTTTTTACAACTTTGTTGTTAGTGCTAAATCGTATGGTATCTATTCTATTTATAGGCATAATATCTATAGAAGTCCCGGTAACAAAAGCTGCATCAAAAAAGTTTAACTCGTCAAGCATAATTTCACGCTTTAATACAGATATATTATTTTTTTCGCATATTTCTAAAATTTTTTGTCTTGTAGTTCCTAGTAAAACTCTCTCATCTGGAGAAGTTATGATTTTTTCACCTTTAACAAAAAATAAGTTTGACCTGCTACCTTCTAAAACCACCTTATTTTCTGTAAGAAAAATCGCTTCATCAGCTCCTACATCTTTTAATATTTCATTAACTATTTTTCTTCTTTCTTCGTTTAAAACCTTAGCATTAGGATTTTCTCTTTCTTCATACATTAAAATAGTCTTATATCCTTCACTATATTTATCTTCCTTAGGATATGTGCTTTTAACCATATATAATACTTTAATAGGTTGATCTTCTTCGAAATATGTAGTTTTAATATTATTATTAGTTCTGCCGGATTTAACTACCAATTTTTCTATATCTTTTTTAAAATCATTTTCATAATATCTGTCTTCATAACCTATCAATTCTATACTTCTATTTAACCTGTCCAGGTGGTTCTCAAAATATAAAGGCTTACTGTTAACCAGTCTTAAAACATCGTATACTTTAACCTTGTTAGTTTTTAATACTTCTTCAATTTTATCACTATCAACAACTTCTCCATTTAATATACCGTACTTTAAAATATTTTCATTTCTCATAATATACCTCTTTTATTATGTATTTGATGATATCCAACATTACTATTATAATACATCTACTGTTTAATATAAAGCATAAAAAAAACCAGCTTTCCAGCTGGATTTAAACTATTTCTTATTCTAAATCTTCATCCTCCATAAATTTTTGAATTTCTACCTTATATCCACTTGGGTCTTCAACGAAAAAGTGGTATATTTGAAATTCTTCATTTTCTTCTGGTAAAGGTGGTATTTTATATCCTGAACTAGCTATATGTGCATATATTTTATCCACATCTTTAGCTACCAAAGTAATGATAGGTCCATTTTCTCCTCCACAATTTTCTAAATGCTCGCAGAAGCCAATTTTACCTCCGTTTGGTACCTCATAAATCCTGCATTTGCCCTGATCCTTAAATAATTTAAGTTCCAACAAATCGGAATAAAACTTGTGAGTTTTTTCTAAATTTTCAGTACCATAAAATGCTATTAAACCATCCCATACATCTTTCATATATTATCACTCCTAATTTATGCTTTTTAGTACGGTTATAGTATTACCTTTTATTTGAAATTTATCCGACAATCCTTTAACAAGAACAAGACCTCTTCCATTTTCATCCATTATATTACTCTTACATTGGAAAATATTAAAGCCCTTTCCTTCGTCGGATACTTTTATTTTTATTTTATTTCTATTCAAAGAGAAAAACAGATTAACCTGCTTATTTTCATCTTTTTTATTTCCATGTATCACACAGTTTGAAATTAATTCGTTGAGTATTAGTCTCACATCAAATATATGATTTTCATCTAATCTTTTATCAATATTCGATAGTATTTCATTAATTACAAGCTGGGCAGTCTGTAGATCGCTTTGAAATTGTCTTTCGCAAATATAGTTCATATCATCAACCTCATCTCTACAAAGAATATACCCAGCTTGAATATTATTTATTCAATTAATTGTGATTTTTTTATTATTTTCTATTTCTTATGGCTGATTGTGCTGCTGCTAGTCTAGCTATTGGTACTCTATATGGGGAACAGGATACATAGTCCAAACCAACTCTATGGAAAAAGTCTATAGAATCCGGATCTCCACCATGTTCTCCACAAACACCTATTTTTAAATCAGGTCTTGTTCTTCTTCCTAGTTCTACACCCATTTCAACCAGTTTGCCTATTCCTTTTTGATCTATACTTTGGAAAGGGTCTTTAGGAAGAATTTCTTTGTCTAAATATTCTCCTATGAATTTACCAGCATCATCTCTGGAAAATCCAAAGCCCATTTGAGTAAGATCATTAGTTCCAAAGGAAAAGAACTCAGCTTCTTTAGCTATATCATCTGCTATCAAAGATGCTCTAGGAATTTCTATCATTGTACCTATTAAGTATTCTAATATAACATTTTTTTCTTCCAATACTTCTTCAACGGTTTTCTTGACTATATTTTTTACAAAATTCATTTCTTCTTCCATCCCTACTAATGGAATCATTATTTCAGGCTTTACACTTATACCTTCTTCAGAAACCTCTACAGCCGCCTCCATTATAGCTCTAGTTTGCATTTCTGCTATCTCAGGGTATGTTACTGCCAATCTACATCCTCTATGGCCTAACATAGGATTAAATTCCTCTAGATCGTTTATGATTTCTTTCAACTTAGAGACAGATACTTCCATTGTTTCAGCCAATTTTTTAATATCTTCCTCTTCATGAGGTAGAAATTCATGTAAAGGAGGATCGAGAAGTCTTATAGTAACAGGTTTACCTTTCATTTCTTTATATATACCTATAAAATCCTCTTTCTGCATAGGCAAAATTATTTCTAAAGCTTTTTCTCTTTCTTCTTTAGTATCGGCAAGTATCATTCTTCTTACTGCTGGTACTCTTTCTTCATCAAAAAACATATGCTCAGTTCTACAAAGACCTATACCTTCAGCTCCAAATTTTAATGCTGTATTTGAATCCTTAGGAGTATCTGCATTTGTCCTTACGCCTAAGGTTCTCGTTTGGTCAGCCCATTCCATAAGTTTAGCAAAGTCTCCGGACAAACTCGGTTCCACAGTTTTAATTTTTCCTTCGTAAACTTTTCCAGTAGTACCATCTAAGGATATCATATCCCCTTCGTTAAACTTCATGCCATCTACAGAGAAAGTTTTAAGTTCTTCGTTTACTTTTATAGATTCACATCCTGCAACACAACATTTTCCCATTCCTCTGGCAACAACTGCAGCATGAGATGTCATTCCTCCTCTAGAAGTAAGTATTCCTTTTGCCGCATGCATACCTTCTATATCTTCTGGAGATGTCTCTTTTCTTACTAATATTACATCTTCTCCGTTTTTAGCTGCAGTAACGGCTTTTTCAGCTGTGAAATACACCTTACCTGAAGCAGCTCCTGGAGAAGCCGGAAGTCCCTTTGCAATAGGGTTTGCTTTTTCCATAGTTTCACTATCAAAAGTCGGATGGAGCAGCTGGTCTAAAGATTTAGGTTCAATTCTCATTAAAGCTTCTTCAACTGAAATAACTTCTTCTATTTCCATATCAACAGCAACTTTTAATGCTGCTTGAGCTGTTCTTTTTCCAGTTCTTGTTTGAAGAAAATATAGTTTACCTTTTTCTATAGTAAATTCTATATCCTGCATATCTTTATAGTGGTATTCCAACTTTTCGCAAGTTTCTTTAAACTGGTTAAAAACATCGGGCATTATGTCTTTTAGCTCTTGAATATCTTTCGGAGTTCTAATTCCTGCAACAACATCTTCTCCCTGGGCATTTATTAGAAACTCACCAAAAAGTTTTTTCTCTCCTGTTGCAGGATTTCTAGTAAAAGCAACCCCGGTTCCTGAAGTATCACCCATATTTCCAAAAACCATAGACTGAACATTTACAGCAGTTCCCATTTTATGGTCTAATTCATGAATATTTCTATAGGAAATAGCTCTAGGATTGTTCCAAGATTTAAATACAGCTTCAATGGCCATTAAAAGCTGTTCTTTAGGATCTTGTGGGAAATCTTTGCCTGTTTCTTCTCTATATATGTTTTTAAATTCATTTACTATATCTTTTAAATTTTCAGGAGTTAATTCAGTGTCGTTTTCATAATTGTTGTTTTCTTTGAAATCATCCATTACATTTTCAAATAAATATTTAGGTATCTCTAAAACAACATCACTAAACATCTGAATAAATCTTCTATAGCTGTCGTATGCAAATCTTTCATTCTCCGTACTTTTACTAAGCCCAATAACAGAGTCGTCATTTAAACCTAGGTTTAGTATTGTATCCATCATACCAGGCATAGATATAGCAGCTCCCGACCTTACAGAAACTAATAGTGGACTTTCTAAATCCCCAAATTTTTTACCTGTTTGATTTTCTATATCTTTCATTCCCCTATATATTTCTTCAATCATCTCATCGGATAGTTTTTCACCTACATTATAGAATTCTGTACATGCTTCAGTTGTCACTGTGAATCCTGGAGGGACTGGTAAGCCTATATTAGACATTTCAGCTAAATTAGCTCCTTTACCCCCTAGTAGCGGTTTCTTCGATGCTTCTCCTTCTTTAAACAAATATACCCATTTCTTATCCATTGCTAGCCTCCTTTAGTTATTTTTGGAAAGAATATGTATTATTATACTGGCTGTTTCTTCTATAGCTCTGTTAGATACATTAATTACCGGACATTTTAACCTGTTAAATATTTTATCGGCATAATCCAATTCTTCAATAATTCTACTTAAATCTGCATAGTTAGAATTATCTTTAATTCCCATGTCTTTTAATCTTTCCCGTCTTATCTCATTTAGTTTCCTTGGATCGTTTGTTAAGCCTACAATTTTCTTTTTACTCACTTCAAATAACTCCTTCGGTGGTTCAACTTCAGGCACTAAGGGAAGATTTGCTACTCTATAATTTTTATAAGCAAAATACATGCTTAAAGGAGTCTTAGACGTTCTAGATATTCCTACTAAAACTATATCTGCTTTCTTAAATCCTCTAGGATCTTTTCCGTCATCGTATTTTACAGCAAATTCGATAGCTTCTACCTTCTCAAAATAGTAGGATGTTAACTGCCTATTTAGTCCTGCTTCACGCTTCGGTTTTAATCCAGTTAATTCTGTTAAAGGATTAATAAGGGGTCCTAATACATCAACTATTTTTATATTGTTCTCTTTAGCCTTTTTATTGATGTAATCCTTCATCTCTTTGATTACTATGGTATAAACAATTAAGCACTTCTTACCCTTACAGTAATCTATTACCTCGTCAATTTGGTCAAAGTCTAAAATAAAGGAAAATTTTTTTATTCTTTCAATTCCTTCATTAAATTGAATTTTTGCCGCTTGAGCTACCAACTCTGCTGTTTCACCAATAGAATCAGATACTACAACAATTTCAGGTTTCGAATTATTTCCCATTATACCTCCTTTTTATGTGTTATACTATTTATGACTAAATTAGGTATAGTATAACACATATCTTTAATGATTTTAATATTTTTTTTCCTTTTTTTATGATATATTTTATATATAGACTATGTTAGGATGAATAATATGAATTATGATATTTTGCTTAGATATATCTCCCAAGAAAATTTAGATATTATTATTAACTTTATTGATAAATATGGTTTTATAGCCGGCATACTGCTGCCTATTATAGAAACTTTCTTTCCGTTTTTACCCCTAGTGTTTTTTGTTACTATAAATATTTTGATTTTTGGTTTTTTCCAGGGGTATTTATATTCTTATTTAGGTAATATAATAGGCTCTTTAATGCTGTTTTTACTGATAAGATATATTAGAAGAAAGAAATTTACTGAAAGCACTAATAAAGACAGCCGATTTAATAAAATTCAAAAAAAGTTGAAAAAAAATGATTTCAGCTTCCTTTTTATACTTTTTTGCTTTCCTTTTACTCCTTCATTTTTAGTAACTGGGATAGCTGCTGTATCTGATTTTAAGCTTAATCATTTTGTTATATCTTTGTTTTTAGGCAAACTAATTATGATTTTTTCTTTATCCTATATTGGATACAATATTTCTTCGTTTTTTGAAACTCCAGGTAAGTCTATAGCCCTTATTGTTGTAATAATAGCTATAAATTTTATTGGTAAATATTTTGTAGAAAAGTATACTCACGGCAGTTAATAATCCTTAAGTCTTTCACCTCCTGTATATAGGTTAAATCTCTCTCCTCTAGCGAATCCTATTACAAGCATATCAATCTCTGATGCAGTTTCAACTGCATTTTTTGTTACTGCAGCCTTTGATACTATTCCTTCAATAGATTTAGGAATAAGTTTACCAATTACCTCGGTAGTGATTCTTCCGGAAAATAAAATTAATACCTCTTTTAATTTATTTTCATTCCTTATTACATATCCTACTGCTTTATCTAGAGCATTTTGTCTACCAATATCATCTGCAAAATATACTATTTCTCTATTTATTAACACTGCTGAACTGTGAACTCCTCCTGTTTCCGAAAAGAGTGAAGACATTTTAGTAAATCTTTCCATTGCTTCTATTACGTCTTTACCTGTAGTACTGTAATTTTTTGACTTTTTAGTTAACTTATTTGGATTTTTATCAATTATACAGTAGCATAGTCCTTCTTTTTCTCTTTCAATTTTAAAGTCTATTTTTTCAACATCTTCCATTGTAGATATATATCCTTCAGTAACTAAAAAACCAACTACCATATCCTCTAAGTTTTCCTTTAGGCACAATCTTTCCAAAACAGGTCGGTTGTTAACAAATATTTTTAATTTAAACTCTACTACAGAAGTATCTATTTTCTTTTCATACTTATCATAATGGTATCTTTTGATCTCAATTTTATCCTTTATCATAGCTCCATCTCATTTTCTTTAAGGTAAGTTTCTACATCCTCTTTAGTATTAAAATTAATAAACATATTCCAATTTGGACTGTATTTTCTAGCAATTTTTTCTTCTATAAAAACACATTTCAACTCTTTTACCAATTGATGTATTGAATAGCCACCTTTACTAATGTATTCCTCTACTCTTTTTATCATATCCTTTGAATAAAAAGCATTGAAGGGTTCAATCCATTCTCCTAACAATGTTATACAAGCCATGGGTTCTTCTTTATTTATCTTATCTTTTAAAAACTTTACATATTCAATGTTTAAGACCGGCATGTCGCAGGCTAAAAAGAAGGTATACCTACTGGAGGAATTTACCAATCCTGAATATATTCCTCCTATAGGTCCCTTATCCTTTATTATATCTTCGTAGGTTTTACAGTTTAATCCGTGGTAATAATGAGGATGATTTGTTATTACAAGTATCTCCTCAAATATCTTTTCCAGTTTAGAAATCTGCACCTCAACTAGCCTTCTATTATTAATATTTAGAAGCTCTTTATTTTGGCCCATTCTTTTACTTTTTCCACCGGCTAAAATGACTGCCGTTCCAAATTTCTTCATAAAATCACTCTTTATATTTATTTTCCGCAGGATGAATTTAACACTTCTTCTTGGTCGTAAAGTTTCCTTATGTTTACAGTACTAACTTTTAATTCTGGTATCTTTGCAATAGGATCAAGTTTTGGATTTGTAAGGCAGTTAGCAGGACCATCTGCAAAGTGAAATGGTATAAACACCACATCTTCTTGAATATCATCAGTTACAAAAGCTTTAACTTTTATACTACCTCTTCTAGAACTTACAACTATCATTTCCCCATCTTCAATGTCTAATCCTCTTGCCGTCATTGGATTTATTTCTACAAATGATTCAGAATAAAGGTTGTTTAGCCCTTCTATCCTTCCCGTCATAGTTCTGGTATGATAATGGTATAAAATTCTACCCGTTGTTAGTATGTATGGGTAATCCTCACAAGGTCTCTCATCACTTTCTGCATATTCTGCCGGTATAAATAAACCTTTACCTCTAGCTGGATGTTCTTTATGTAGGTATTTAGTTCCCGGATGATTTTCATCAGGGCAAGGCCACTGCAATCCTGTTTCTTCTAATCTACTGTACTTGATTCCTCCATATTGAGGAGTAAGAGAAGATATTTCTTCAGCTATTTCTTCCACACTACTGTAATCTTCCTTCATTCCTAGTCTCTTAAGTATATCTCTTATTATTATCCAGTCGGCTTTTGATTCTCCTACTGGTTCTACAGCCTTTCTTACTCTTTGAACTCTTCTCTCTGAGTTAGTAAATGTACCATCTTTTTCTGCAAAAGATGCAGCTGGTAGTACGACATCAGCGAATTCTGCTGTTTCGTTCATAAATATATCTTGGACAACTATAAAATCAATTTTTTCCAGTGATTCCCTCACATGTCTAATGTCCGGATCAGAAATCATTGGATTTTCTCCCATGATGTATAAAAATTTCAATTTATCTTCTAATCCTTTTTTAAACATTTCTGTTACTGTTAGTCCTACCATAGAATCTAGCTGCCTATCCCAAGCTTTTTCAAATTTCTTCTTGTATTCATCAACATTAACACCTTGATACCCAGGATATACATTTGGAAGTGCACCTAAGTCGCAAGCTCCCTGAACATTATTCTGCCCTCTTAGAGGATTTATTCCTGAAGATTCTTTTCCAATATTTCCAGTAAGCATTGCAAGATTTGCTAAACTCATTACACCTTGAGTCCCTGTACTATGTTGAGTTACACCCATTGAATAAAATATGCTTGCTTTTTCACCTTTCCCATAGTATCTTGCAGCTTTTATTATATCCTCTGGATCAACACCGCATATTTCAGCTACTCTTTCAGGGGTGTATTTTTCTACAACCTCTATTAATTTATCGTAATCTTCAGTTTTAGATTTAATATATTCCATATCCTGGAGATTTTCTTTTATTATAACGTGCATCAATCCATTTGCTAAAGCTACATTTGTCCCTGGTAGTATAGGAAGATAAATATCTGCTTTATCTGCTAAAGGTATTTTTCTAGGGTCTGCTACTATTAATTTAGCTCCTTTATTTTTTGCCTGTTTTATAAAAGCTCCTAATACTGGATGAGTTTCTGTAGTGTTAGACCCCGTTACAAATATAACATCAGAATCAAGTATTTCTCTATTGCTATTGGTCATAGCACCACTTCCTAAAGTAGTTGCCAATCCCGTAACTGTAGATGCATGACATAGTCTAGCACAGTGGTCTACGTTATTATTGCCGAAATACCCTCTGACCATTTTTTGGAACAAATAATTTTCTTCATTGGTTACTCTCGCTGAAGAAAGACCCGCTAAGGTATCCTTTCCGTATTTTTCTTGAGTTTCTAATATTTTACTTACTATCAGTTCATAGGCTTCATCCCAATTAGATTCTACAAATTTCCCGTCCTTTTTTATTAAAGGTTTTTTTAACCTATCTTTATGGTTTACGAATCCGTAGGCAAACTTGCCTTTTACACATAAAAGACCTTTGTTGCTTTCTCCGTAGTAAGGTTCTACTTCTACGATTTCATTATCTTTTACAATTAAATTCATCTGACAACCTACTCCACAGTAAGGGCAGGTTGTTCTTATTTTTTTAGTTTCCCAGGTTCTGAACTTTGTTTTCTTCTTTGGTGTTAGAGCATCTACAGGACAAAGTGAAACGCATGTGCCGCATGATACACATGGACTTTCAGATAATTTATCGTGAAATCCAGTAGTCACATACATCTCCTCGCCTCTATTTGCGAAAGCTAAAGCATCTATCACCTGTAATTCTGAACAAGCTCTTACACACAAACCGCATAATATACATTTATTGTTATCTCTAATAAAAAATTCATTGGTATAATCTAAGTCCATAGATGGTCTACTTTTTTTATATTTCGGTTCCTTAATATCGTATCTATAGCAGTAATCTTGTAGTTTACAGTTTCCAGCTTTTTCACAGGTTAGACAGTCTAGAGGATGGTCGGAAATCATCATATCCAAAATCATTTTTCGATTTTTTACAGCTCTTTCGCTTTCCGTCTCTACCTTCATTCCTTCCTGTACTTTTGTTGCACAGGCTGGTACTAGTTTATCTATACCTTCTATGTCTACTAAACACAATCTACAGGCTGCTCCATTTTCTATTTTTAAATCCTGATGGTAGCACATATTTGGAATTTCTATATCATTATCCAAAGCTACCTTAAGTAGAGATTCTCCTTCTTTTGCTAAAATTTCTCTACCATTAATGCTTATTTTTACATTTGACATTTATAATCCTCCACTCTTGAAATCTTATGCCTACTCAGACATAAGTCTTTTTTCCCCTGTTATTTCCTGTATAGGTCTTATATTTTGAGTTAGTTCTACTACTCCTATATACTCTCCATCTTCATTTCTTACTGCAAAGTATCTTATTAATATATATTTATCTTCCATTTTTATCCAAAAATCTTCCTTATCTTTCCTGCCGCTTTTAAAGTCTTCAACGATTTTTTCGACTATATGAACGCTAGCCGGTGGATGACAGTTGGACACCTTTCTCCCGATAATCGCTTTTGTTCTTGGAAAAGTCCTTTCTCCTTCGGAAAAGTATTTCACAAAATCATTTTTATCTACAAAGGTGATATCAAAAGGTAGTGTATTCATCATCCCTTCAAATTCTTCCAATTTTAGCATACCCGTAGATAAGTTAATCAAACCTTCTATAAGCTTTTTCTCTTCTTTCTTCTTTTCAACTTTTTCATCAGGATTCCAGTTAGGAACATTTTTTACAATATATCCTAATTCTTCGCTCTCCTCATAAACTGTTTTCCATTCATCTTGAGTAAGATTTTCCATTAACATTGGCAGCATTATATTTTCTTCTTTAAATATCATTTCAATTATTTTTTCTGATGTACTAGTCGATTTTTCTTTTAAAGATTCAACGTCGATATCTTTTTTATCTACAAATTTTATAATGGATTTTATTTCTGCTCTTATCTCATCATCTACTCCCCACATTACTTGTGGTGGGGCGGTAATTCCGTATTTTTCCATAAAAGGAAATAGTAGGTTTTCTTTTTTTACATAATGAAGATCGATTAATTCTAAAAGCTCTTCCATTCTTGATTTGAATTTCAATAAAAACTCTTCTTTAAACAGTTTTGAAATTAAGGGTTTAATTTCATCTTCTATAAAGGTTTCTATTACTTTATTTTCTCTTATTAAAATATTTGCAGGATGTCCAGGAATTTCAGATTCATTTGAAGGTTTATGAATATCTTCTATAGAACCTTTAAATACTGATGCATGAACATCACAAAGCTTTTGAACTTCTGTAACAGGAAGTCCTTCTGCTATTAATGCATTTTCCGCTTCAGTTATTTCAGCTGCCGATACTCCTTCAAAAGCTTCAGCAAATTGTTTTTTTACTTCTTCCACATCTTTTCCTTCATGAAGCTGTTTGATTATATCTTTTATCACTTTTTTTCTATATTCTCTATTGTTAATATTCTCGCTCATAACTACCTCCTTGTAATTTGAAAACTGTTACTTTATTTTATCATATATTTATAAAATTTTTAAAATATATTTAAAAATAAATAAGAGGCTGGTACCCCAGCCCCTTATTATGATATTTATTTTCTTAGAATAATCCCGTAATTAACCCGTCTTCTGTTACGTCTATAAGTTCCGAGGATGGTACTTTTGGTAGTCCAGGCATTTTCATTATGTCTCCTGTTGATACTACTATGAATCCTGCTCCTGCTGATACTGTGGCTTTACTTACTGTTATGTTAAATCCTTCTGGTCTTCCAATTACTTTTGGATCATCGGATAGTGAAGCCTGGGTCTTTGCCATACATATCGGTAGATTTGAAAAGCCTAGTTCCGTTAATCGCTTGATTTCTTTTTCGGCTTTTTTAGTATAGTCTACTCCGTCAGCTCCATATATTCTTGTTGCTATTTTTTCTATCTTCTCTTTTATAGTGTCTTCATCATCGTATATGAAGTTGAATTTGTCATTTTCCTGTTCTGTCAGTCTAAGTACTTCTTTTGCTAGGTCAACTCCACCTTCTGATCCTTTTTCCCATACTTCTGATAGGGCTACGTTTACTCCTAGTTCTTTACATTTGTCTTCTACTAGTTTTAGTTCTGCTTCTGTATCAAATGGGAATTTGTTTATTGCCACTACTGCTCCCAGTCCGAATTCTTTTGTTATGTTTTCTACGTGTTTTAGTAGGTTTGGTATTCCTTTTTCTAGTGCTACTAAATCTTCTTCATTAAGCTTATCTTTTGCAGCTCCTCCGTGGTGCTTAAGGGCTCTTACTGTTGCTACTATTACTACTGCATCAGGCTTGAATCCTGCCATTCTTGATTTGATGTCTAAGAACTTCTCTGCTCCTAAGTCTGCTCCAAATCCTGCTTCTGTTACTACGTAATCTGCAAAGTGTTTTGCCATTCTTGTAGCCATTAGAGAGTTACATCCATGAGCTATATTTGCAAATGGTCCACCGTGTATAAATGCTGGTGTGCCTTCTAAGGTTTGTACTAGGTTTGGCTTTAGTGCATCTTTAAGTAGTGCTGCCATAGCTCCCTGGGCTTTTAGGTCTCCTGCTGTTACTGGATTTTTATCTTGGTCGTATGCTACTATTATCTTTGCCATTCTTTCTTTTAAATCACTTATATCTTTTGCTAGACAAAAGGCTGCCATTACTTCACTGGCTACGGTTATATCAAATCCGTCTTCTCTTGGTACTCCGTTAGCTTTTCCTCCCAGACCGCAGGTTATGTTTCTAAGCTGTCTGTCGTTCATATCTACTACTCTTCTCCAGGTTATGTTTGTTACGTCTATATTTAATTCATTTCCCTGTTTTATGTGGTTATCGAGCATTGCTGCTAAAAGATTGTTTGCCGCTCCTATAGCATGTATATCTCCTGTAAAGTGAAGGTTGATATCTTCCATAGGTACTACCTGGGCATATCCTCCTCCTGCTGCTCCTCCCTTTATTCCAAATACTGGACCTAGGGATGGTTCTCTTAAGGCTACTATAGTATTTTTACCTAAACTAGACAGTGCATCAGCTGTACCGATAGTAGTTGTTGTTTTTCCTTCTCCTGCCGGTGTTGGTGTTATAGCTGTTACTAAGATTATCTTTCCATTTTTACTTTCAGTTTTATTTAATACGTTGTAATCAATTTTCCCTTTGTACTTACCGTACATTTCTACGTCATCTTCTGTTAGATTTAGTTTCTTTGCTACTTCTCTTATGTCTTTCATTTTTGCTTCTTGTGCAATTTCAATATCACTTTTAAATCCCATTATGACCTCCATTGATTTTTTTATTATTTTATAATATAAACGTCTATAAAACGTCTATATATTTTTCGATAAAAATTTAACGTTTAATGTTCATATCTCTTGTATTACGTACTATTATAATTTATCATATTTATAAAGAATTTAAAAGTAAAAGGAGCCTAAAATGTTTACTTAAAGAAATAAAATTGATAATATGTTAATATACTTAAAAGAAAAGGATGATAAATTTGGAAATAAAAATTAATTTTTTAGGTTCACCAAAAGTATTTGTAGATAAAAAAAGAATATACTTCCCTTATAAAAAAGCGGAAGCTTTATTTTATTATCTATATTTCAAAAAATCATCCTCCAGAAATAGTCTTACTGAAATCTTCTGGTGTGATTTCGACGAAAAATCTGCTAAAAAAAATTTAAGAGATGCTCTTTATAAAATCAAAAAAACTTTTGGATTTGATATCCTTATTTCACCTAAAAGAGCTTCCTTAATGATAAATACAGAGTACAATATAAGCTCTGATATAGATAATTTCGATAAAAATAATGCAGCAGAATTATACAAAGGAGATTTTCTAGAAAACTTTGTTGTAAAAGATTGCTACGGCTTTGAAGAATGGCTTTATGAAAAAAGAGAACATTATAAAAAAATATATATTGATGCAATTAAAGAAAAGCTATATGAAAACATGAACTATACAGGTATTAAAGATATCGAATACTATGCAAATATTATATTAAAGGAAAATCCTTTTGATGAGAAAAATTATAGGGATATAATGAAAATATACTCTTTTAGAGGAGATTTTAATAGAGCCCTATCTTTGTATTATGAATTATCGGATTTATTAAAAGAAGAACTAGATGTAGCTCCACAACCTGCAACTAAAAAAATATTTAATGAGATTTTAGAACTCAGAAGTTTCGAAGCTAAGGAAGAAAAAAAAGACAAAACTTTTATAGGTAGGTATGAAGAATTTCATTTTTTAAAAACCCACCTAGATAATTTTGTTAAAAATAATAGTAAATCTCTTTTTATATCTGGAGAAGCCGGGATTGGCAAAAGCACTATTACTGATAAATTTATAGATTTAGCTAGAAGAAAAAAAATATCCGTATTTAAAAGTCAATGCTTTGAAGCTGAACAAAACTACTTTCTTAAACCCTGGGATGACATTTTTTCTCAAATTTCAGGTATAATAAAGGAAAAAAATATAAAAATACCACCTCTTTGGGAAGACGTCGTAACATATATATTCCCTTCCTTTAACTTGTATAATAAACCATTGAAGATAGATTCCATCGAAAAAATTGAATCTGTAAAATACAAGGTAACCTTTGATGCTGTATTAAAGATATTGGAGAAAATATCTTTAAATAATAAAATAATTATACTATTCGAAGATATTCAGTGGGTGGATTCTTTTAGTCTTAATCTCATAACTACTTTAATTCCTAAACTCCACAACATAATGTTTTACTGTACTTATAGAAATTCCCATAACAAAGAATTGGAACCAAAGATACTTCCTACTTTGAAAAGAAGTTTAGGAGAAAGTTTGGAGCTTAAAAGGCTTACTAAAGAACAAACAAATAATTTTATTAAAGAATATTCTAGTAATAGTCAACTAGATAAAAATATATTAGATAAAATATATAGTGAAACCGAGGGAAATCCTTTATTTATAACTGAGTCTTTAAAATTATTAAAAGAATATTCTGATTTGAATCATTTCTCAGATAAAATGGAAAATATTATAAAGAGCAGATTGTATAGTCTATCTTATTTAGAGAAAAAAGTGTTAGATATTGCATCTATGTTTTTCGATCAGATAGATTTAGACTTCATTTTAAAGATATTAAAAGAAGAACAGTTTGAAGTTTTCGATGCCTTAGAAAGCCTTCAAGATAAACAACTCATCAATGAATATACAGTGGAAGGTAGCATCTTTTATAAATTTACCCACTCAAAATTTAGGGAGTATATTTATCTAAATCAACCTGAAGTTAAAAAGCAAGTTTTACACAGTAAAATAGCCGAGTTTTTAGAGGAAAAACTATACGGAGACAACAGGGATAGACATTTATACCCTAAGATAATTTACCATTATTCTAATTCAAATAATATTGAAAAAAACTTAGAATACACTATAAAGAATTTATCTTTATACAGCAGTGTTAAATATGAAATGTATCCTTCTTTTTATAATTATCAAGATATACTTCAAGATAAGTTTAATATTGAGGAAAGTTTTAATGAAGTAGAGAACCTCTTAAACAAATGCAAGGAAAAATCTTTATCTTACACTAATTACAAAATGAAATTTCTTTACATCAAAGGTAGGTACAACATCAGCAACGGAAACTATAAAGAAGGTTTGAAAAATATTCATGAATTTATAGACTATGCTGAAAAAATAGATGATAAGAGCAACCGCATAGATGGTTATAAACAAATGATTTTTTACGGTATCCAGGTTAATAACACTATTGTTATGAACAAATATATAAAGAATTTACAAGAAGTAATAAATGAAAAAGAAGATTTAAAAGAAAAGGGAAATTTATATAGATTTAAAGGATTATACAATATAAAGACAAAGAAATACGATACCGGGGAAAAACATCTAAGAAAATCAATAAAAATCTTTGAAAATTTAAATAAAATCAACAATAGTTATGTATTAAATATAGCTGCTTGTTACAATTATCTCGGGAATATTAACAAATTCAAAGAAAACTATGAAGATGCACTAAAACACTATCAAGAGGCTATTAATCTATGCGAATCAAATAATATTGTAAAAGGATTGGATGTCTTCTATACTGAGGCCGGGCAGGTATGCTACGAACTTGATAAATTCGAAATGTCAGCTGACTATATAAAAAAAGCTTTAAATTACTTCGAAAAATATGAAAATATTTGGGGAAGAGCCATTGCTGAGGGTTACTACTCTCTTCTACTATCTAGAAATGGTAAAAAAGATTCAGCAAAAAAACATCTTGAATTAGGAGAAAAATATGCTGAAAAAATGAACAATCCTTATTCAATTAATTTAATTAAAAAAATCAAAAAGCAAATTTAGCTTTTTGATTTTTTTATTATTTCTTAAAATTCATCTTCTTTCCAGTTTCGTCCAACAGTTGGTCTATACTAAGTTGTTCAAGGTTTATGTCCGGCACTCCAATTGTTCTGTCCAAATAATCACCGTGACAGTCGGACCCTCCTGATATCATCAGGTTATTTTTTATGCAGTAATTTTTGTAGTATTTCGTTTGAAAATCACCCATTGCATAAGGAGTATAGCATTCTATGCCGTCTAAACCTACACTTTTCCAATAATCAAGTTCCTCTTCAGGCATGCAGCTGTTTCTGTAGTAGTAGGAAGGGTGGGCTAAAAATATCTTGCCTCCTGCTCTTTTCACAATATCAACCACTTCTTCAGGACTCTTGAAAACCAATTTTAAACCTGAATCTTTTAATTTATGAAAATATCCTCCTATATCCTTAAATATTTTCTTATCAATAAAATAATTTAAAGCTTTCCAACCACCTTTGCTCGGGTCTTCTCTATAGTTATTAAAATAATCATCCAAAGATATTCCTTCATACTCTTTCGACATTAAATCAATAAACTCGTAATTATAATTTAATCTTGATTCATCGTTAAATCTTAATAGATTTAATAATTCATCGGTTTTATTATAATTGTAAACTGTCAGATGATACTCCCTATCTTTGTAAGTAGAAGCAATTTCTACCCCTGGAATAAAAAAGCAGTTGTCCCTTAGTTTCTTTTCCTTCATTTTTTCAGAATATTCTACAGTATCATGGTCAGTTATTGAAAAAATATTAATATTCTTTTTATAAACTTCTTCTAGTACCTGGTCCAAAGTCCAGGTACCATCAGAAGCCATAGTATGCATGTGTAAATCAACTTTTGTACTCAATTTTTTACCTCACTACTTTAAATTTTCAGGATTTAACCCCTTAAGTTCATCAATTACAAATTTTCCGTCCTTACGTATTAAAACATCATCAAACCATATTTCTCCTCCACCAAATTCTGGTGTCTGTATTAATACTATGTCCCAGTGAACTTTAGAATCATTTCCGTTAGAAGCATCATCGTAGGATTTACCCGG
>DPPH01000256.1:0-2914 GCA_003539375.1 Clostridiales bacterium | reverse complement strand
TTAGTTATATAAGGATTTACACCTATGGCAAATTCCCCTATATATTTCGCACCATCATCAGTGTCTAATAGTTCATTTATTTTTTCTGTATCATTAGCTTCTGCTTTTACTATCTTTCCATTTTCAAATTCTAGTCTTATATCCTTATATGTAAACCCTTGATAATTAGACGGGGTATTGTATGTAATATAACCGTTTACTGAATCTTTTACCGGTGCTGTATATACTTCTCCATCTGGTATATTAGCTTCTCCTGCACATGGTATTACATTTATATCTTTTATAGAAAATCTCAAATCTGTACCCGGACCCTTGATATGAACCTTATCAGTTTTTTCCATAAGGGAAACTAAACTTTCCATCTCTTCAGCCATTTTGGAATAATCTAAATTACAAACATCGTAGAAAAAATCTTCGAATTTTTCTAAACTCATATCGGACTTTTGAGCCATTGCATTTGTAGGGTATCTAAGTACTACCCACTTTGTATTGTTTACTCTTTCATCTAGTACCGGCTTATCTGAATCCATCATTTCTGTAATTTTCTTTACAGGTATATCACTCATTTCCGAAAAATTATCCGTAGCAGTAACGGATATATAAGCATCCATTTCTTTCATTAACTGTAGGTCTGCTTTACTCTGAACATCCTGCTTATCTTTACTACATTGAAGTGCTATCTCTCTAGTTATACTTTGGTCCTTTATTTCTACAAAAGGGTAACCTCCTGCAGCATATACTTCTTTTATCAACTGCAAAGCTAATGGTTTTCCACTTAATCCCCCTACTCTTATTAATACATTTTCACTTTTTGAATCTTTGTTGAATAATTTACTAAATTATTTGCTAATTTTTTAATTCTTTTATCCATATCTTTACGCTCCTTATAAATTTAGTTACTTATACATTATATCATTATTAATCTTATTGTAAAACATAGCCTTAACCTGGTCATAATCTTTTGTTATGCCCATTATCCACATTAGCTTAGTGATTGCAGACTCAACAGTCATATCATAAGCCTGTAGTATTTGATATCTCTTAATGGTTTTAAGCCCAACTTCGTAGGTTTTTAAATCACTTCCTTCTTCTGCAACCTGGGTAGATATGACAACTATTTTCCCTTTAGATGTCAGGTCTCCCAATTTTTCTAGAAAGTTTCTTCTATCTTCAAAGGGTAATCCTCCGGAACCGTAGCTCTCTATTACTACACCTTCATATTTTTTCCCAATGTAGTCTATAACATCAGGATCCATGCCGGGCGCTAGTTTAAGTAAGAATACATTTGGATATAAGTTTTCATAAAACTTCACTCCGATTTTACTGTTCTTATTATGTATATAGTGGGCTATCCTATCATCATCTATAAAGGCTGCATAGGGAAAATTAATACTTTCGAAGGCATTAAAACTTTTCGTTCTGGTTTTTCTTGCTCTTGTTCCAACGATTCCTTTACCATCAAATACTATGTATACACCTTTAACGTCATCTTCTACAGCAAATCGAATAGCATCTTTTAAATTCTTTTTTGCATCTGTAGTATCTACATTAATTGGTTTCTGAGATCCCGTAAGAATAATTGGTTTTTCAATATCCTGAATTAAGTAGGATAGAGCTGCTGAAGTATAAGCTAAGGTATCGGTACCGTGAGTTATGACAAAGCCATCATATTTTTCATACTTTTCTTTAATGAATTTTACTATGTCAATCCAGTGTTCCGGTTGTATATTCGTACTATCAATGTTAAGAAGCTGATGAGAATCAATTTCACATAATTCATCTATATTTTTAAGATATTTAAGCATCTCCTCCGGTTTAATAGTTGGAGTCAATCCGTCATCACTTACAGTACTTGCTATAGTCCCGCCTGTTGATATAAGTAGTATTTTTTTCATCTGCTCTCCTCCATTATTTTTTTAAAGTCTTCAGGAATCGGTGCCTTAACTGTGATAATTTCTTTTCTTCTAGTTCCTTTAAAATTCATCTCACTACAGTGCAGTGCCTGTCTATTGATTAGTTTGCTCTTCCTCCCGTAAAGTTCATCTCCTATTACTGGATGACCTATATGTGACATATGGACTCTAATCTGGTGTGTTCTTCCTGTTTCTATTTCTATTTCCACTAAAGTAATATTATTATACTCCTCAACTACCCTGTATTTACTTATTGAATAGTCTCCTGATTTTATAACTGCTCTTTTTATATTTTCACCTTCCAGCAACCCTATTGGAAGGTCGATTGTATCTTCTTTTTTATTAAAGGTTCCCTCAACAAAAGCTAAATATTTTTTTACTACTATGTTATTATTCATTTCCTTCATAAGTCTACTGTGACCGAAAGAATTTTTAGCTATTAAAACAACCCCTGAGGTGTTCATATCCAACCTGTTAATAAATCTAATCTTCCTTTTCAATCCTTTTTCTTTAAAATACCATACAACCCCATTGGCTAATGTATCACTCCTATCATCCTTCGATGGATGAACAAGCATAAAAGGAGGCTTGTTTATCCCTAAAATATCTTCATCTTCATATAGTATTTTAAGGTTCATTTTGTTTTCTTTATAAATATTATCCTCGTCCCTAAAATCTACTCTTAATACATCATCGATATAAGTATTTTTATCTAAACTAGCCTTTTTATCATTTAGATAAATATTTCCCTCTTCTTCCAATTTATTCATTAATCGGTTTGAAAAATCAAATTTTTCAACTAATACTTTTCTTATTTTATCTCCGTGTTTTTCTATATATATTTCTATCCTATCTTCATTCATATTTTACCTCATTGATATTTTTATTCTTATCTTATATTATATAATAAGATAGACAATATTTATTATATATTTTATATTAATTTCTTACAAATAAAGAGAGGTATATATGTCAAAAAAAATCATCAACATAATGAAAAA
>DPPH01000263.1:1894-5055 GCA_003539375.1 Clostridiales bacterium | reverse complement strand
CACCTTGTTCTATCTTGGCTTTTCTTTCTCTTAGTTCTTGTAGTTTTTCGTTAGGCAATTTTTTCCCTCCTGTTCTCATCAATATTCTTTAATAAGATAACGTTTTTTTTTTGTAAAGTCAAGGTATTTTCTTAAATTGCAAGGTTATAAAAATATTATTCATTTTAGTATATTTAAACAAATTTATCATGTTATATATCTGTTTTTTTGTTGAATTTTGATAGAATAATATTATTTCTTTCATTTTTAATTATATTAAGTTATTCAGTGTAAAATCTTAATATAATAATGTTAATATCTTGCAATTATGTTAATTAACTTCTAATTATTTATATTACCTTATAATTTAAGCTTCTTAAAAGATAACATAGGTTAAAATATTTGTCAATTACATTTATCTACCTCCAATAACAAAAAAACGGCAGCAGATTATTCCGCTACCGTACATTACTCACTTTGTAGTAAAGGGTTTCTTTACTACTGCAAATAAATAGGTTTTTAAATTACAAATGAAATTTTATTATATATTTTACAAAAAGTCAATCTACAATAAAATTATACCTCTCTTCTTACACTCCATTATCATGTCTACAGGCCAAATAGATGACTGAACCTCCCCTATATGGGCTTTTCTTAAAAATTGCAGACATAATCTAGACTGTCCTATTCCACCACCTATAGTATAAGGTAGTTCTTTATTTAAAATTTTTCTATGAAATTCAAAAGATTTTCTTTCTATATCTCCTGTTTCCATTAATTGTTTTTCCAGAGTTTCTTCATCCACCCTAATTCCCATTGAAGATATTTCCAACCCTATATTAAGAAGCTTATTCCATAATATTATATCTCCATTTAGTTCCCAATCATCGTAATCAGGAGCTCTACCGTCGTGTTTCATACCAGATTTAAGCTCTTTACCTATTTGCATAATGAAAACGGCTCCTTTTTCTTTTGCAATTTTGTCTTCTCTTTGCTTTGGAGTAAGGTTTGGATATTCATCTTCAAGTTCTTGAGTTGTTATAAAATATATTTCATCTGGTAACATTTCGTCAAATTGAGGATACTCTTTAGATATGTATTCATCGAGTTCTTTAAAAGATCTGTAAAGCTTTTTTACTGTGTCTTTCAAGTACTCCAAATTTCTTTCTTCTCTTTGAAGAATCTTCTCCCAATCCCACTGATCAACGTAAATCGAATGAAGATTATCTAATTCTTCATCTCTTCTTATTGCATTCATATCAGTGTATATTCCTTCTCCTGGTTTAAATCCATAATAATCTAAAGCCATTCTTTTCCATTTTGCCAATGACTGTACTATTTCTACCTTTTTTTCATACAAATCTTTCATTGTAAAACTAACAGGGCGTTCGTATCCATTTAAGTTATCATTAAGTCCTGTTTCCGGTGCCACAAATAAAGGTGCAGATACCCGGGTTAAATTAAGATTTTCAGCTAAACTATCTTGAAAAAAATCTTTCACTTTTTTTATTGCTATTTCAGTTTCAAGTACATCTAAACTGCTTTTGTAGTTGTCGGGATATAAAATTCTCTTTGCCATTTTGTCCTCCATATATTTATACTAAGAATATTATATAGTATAATGAATAAATTTCAAGTAATTTGAATATTTTAAAATAAAAAAGGCATCTTTCGATGCCCAAATATTTTTTATTATCTACTTGATTTATCGTAAGGAATACCCTCTGCCTTTGGTGCTCTAGATTTTTTAGATGTCAGTGCCAAAACAAACATGGTAGCTAAATATGGTAGCATTTTATAATAAGTTTGGTCTATACCTAAATTGTACAAAAATGGTATCAATGACACTGAATAAGCTAAGGTTCTTAAAAATGCAAAGAAAGTAGCAGCTAATACTATTTTACCCGGCTTCCACTGTCCAAATATCATAACAGCTAAGGCCAAGAAACCAAATCCTGCAACTCCAGTATGACCGCTTACATTCCCATCCATTACTCCAACAGAGTAGAAAAATCCACCCATACCTGCTAAAATTCCTGATAAGCTAACTCCAGCATACCTCATTATATAAACATTGATACCTACAGAGTCAGCTGCATGAGGATGTTCACCACATGCCATAAGTCTCAATCCAAATCTTGTTTTATATAGAAGTACTGTGGCTATACCTAAGAATATGAATCCTATTATTACCGTTAAATAGGTGTTTTGAAAAAACATAGGTCCAAGGATAGGTATGTCCCCTAGCACCGGCATCTTTCTTATATAAAAACTAATATTTGTTGTAACTCCGTCGCTATTAAAAAACATTTTTGAAAAAAGCAAAATAGCTGCAGGTATTAGCATATTAAGAGCAGTTCCTGTTATAACCTGATTTGCCTTCATATTTACAGCCGCAAAAGCCAGCAAAAGGGAATATATTAATCCCGACACAGCCGCTATTATCATACCTATTAGTAACACCGTCTGAGGTCCCATACCTGTATTTTGAACAGATAACACAAATAATGCCCCAAAAAAAGCTCCAAACAACATAATTCCTTCTAGTGCTATATTGATCACACCACTTCTTTCGCTGAACATTCCACCTAAAGCTACTAAGAGTAGAGGGATTGCTACGGGAAGAGTGTTTTGAATTAAATAATATACCAAGTCCATTATTCTACCCCCTCTGAATTAGCCTCTATTTTCACTTCTTCTTTTCCCTTTTTCCCGAACTTTTCAATAAAGAATTTCTTTATAGATGTATTCATAATCATGGCAAAAGCTGAGAAGTAAATTATAACTGCTATAACAATATCTATAATCTCAGGTTTATATCCTACTAGGCTAGCTAGAGTACCACCTCTTTGTATGTGAGAAATAAAGGTTGCTGAAAATATAATTCCCAATGGATGAGAATTTCCAAGAAGGGAAACTGCTATACCTGTAAATCCGTTTGCTGCAATAATGTTTATCGGTTCGTAAGTCATACTACTTCCAGCGATTTGCGAAGGAGCCATTATAGCAAAGGCTCCACCTAAACCGGCCATTCCTCCGGCTATAACCATGGTAAGAATAATATTTCTTTTACCCTGCATCCCGGCATATTCTGCAGCATATTTATTAAACCCTGTAGCTTTTAATTCATATCCGAAAGTAGTTTTTTCTAAAATTATATATAATACAATTGCTATGAGTAT